>JBEGMS010000138.1:0-9987 GCA_041182985.1 Actinomycetota bacterium | reverse complement strand
CGCACGGCTCGGGGCGCGTCTCGGCGCTCACGCGACGGCCTCCCCGGCGGCGTCGGCGAGGGCCTTCTTGAGCACGCGGCGCCCGCGGTGGAGCCGGCTCATGACGGTGCCGACGGGGATCTCGAGGACGTCGGCGGCCTCCTGGTAGGAGAGGTCGCCGAGGTCGACGAGCACCACGACCTCCCGGAACGGCATCGACAGCTCCGACAGGGCGTCGAGCACCGGGCCGGGCGAGAGCCGCTCGACGAGGCGGTCGACGTCGGCGACGGCCTCGTTCGCGCCGCCGAGGCGGTCGTAGAGGTAGTAGTCGTCGGCCTCGAGGCCGAGCTGCTCGGGCGCCCGCTGCTGCTTGCGCGCGTTGTCGATCGCGAGGTTGTGGAGGATGCGCAGGAGCCAGGCGCGCATGTTGGTGCCGGGCTCGTAGGAGCGCCACGAGCGGAACGCCCGCGCGTACGCCTCCTGCACGAGGTCCTCGGCGGCCTGGTGGTCGCGGGTCAGCCGGCGCGCCACGCGCCAGACGTCGTCGGCGAGGGCGAGCGCCTGCTCGTCGAAGGCGACGCGCGCCGGATCGGAGGCGTCGTCGGCCACGGCCCGAGCGTACCACCCGCGCGGACGCGGCCTCTCGGGGCAGCAGGTCTCCACGCCCCCGTCAACGCGCGACCGGGGCGGCGCATTCCGCCGGCCTCGGCGATACTTCCCGGGTGCGCCGATTCCTCAGCCGCATCACCGGCCCGGGCGCGTTCCGACCGCTGGTCCTGATCGCCCTCGCCGCCGTCTACCTGAACATCGTCTCGGGGGCGCTCGTGCGCGTGACGGGCTCCGGCCTCGGGTGCCCGGACTGGCCGCTCTGCAACGGCAAGGCGACGCCGCCCCTCGACTACCACGGGCTGATCGAGTTCACGAACCGCGCGCTCGCCCTGGGCGTGATCATCGTCGCGATCCTGCTCTCCGTGTCGGCCTGGCGCGCCGGCATGCGGCGCACGCACCGCTGGCGATTCCGGGCGGCGGTGGCGATCGGCGTCGGCACGTTCCTGCAGGGGCCGCTCGGCGGGATCACGGTCCTCGTCGACCTCCATCCCCTGTCCGTGATGTCGCACTTCATCCTCGCGCTCGTCGTGATGCTGATCGCGATCGCGCTCGCGCTCGACGAGTTCCGGATCGCGACCGCGTGGCCGACCGCGCCGGCGCGCTGGGTCCCGGTCGGCGGGATCGTGATCGGCGCGTGGGCCTGGCTCGTGATCATCACGGGCGCGGTCGTGACGATGTCGGGGACGCACCCGGGCAGCGAGGGCGTGCCGCGCCTGTGGAACCTCCTCGACGCCGCCTACGTGCACGTGCGGGTGGCCGCCTCGTTCACGGTGGTGATCGCGATCTTCCTGCTCGTGCTGGCCCTCGCGGTGCGCCCGCCCCGGGTCGTGCGGCGCCTCGCCTGGCTGCTCGTCGCCGTCGTGGGCATGCAGATCGTGGTCGGCGAGCTCCAGTGGCGCACGCAGCTGCCGTGGTGGCTCGTGCTCATCCACGTCTCGCTGGGCGCCCTCGCCCTGGGCACCGCCGCCGCGTTCGGCTGGACCCTGACCGTCTCCCGACGGCCAGCCCGCCGTCTGCGATGATGGGAGCCCGGTGGACGGCTTCCTGATCCCGGCCGCGGGCGTGGTGGCGGCGCTCGGCGTCGCGCTGCTCCTGATCGCCGAGCGGACCCCGCTGCGGATCGTCGGCGCGGTCCTCGCGGCGGCCGGCGGAGCCCCGCTCGCGCTGTCGCGCACCTCGCTCGTCGAGGACCTCGCCGATCGCCCGATCGCCCTCGGCGTCGGGCTCGTGGCCGGCGTCGTCGCGATCGCCGTGCTGACGCTCGTGTTCGGGCGGCTCCCGTGGCTCGTGCCCGTGGTCGCGCTGGTGATCGGGCTGCGCATCCCGCTGCAGGAGCACCCCAGCCCGAGCGAGCACCTCCTCCCCCTCTACGCGGTGCTCGCGGCGGGCCTGATCGCGCTGCTCGTGCGGGGCCTGCGCGGCGACGAGCCCCCGAACCGGCTCGGCTACGTCGGCTGGGCGCTCGCCGCCTACGTCCTCGTCGCCTCCGCGAGCCTGCTCTGGAGCGCCGACGTCGACGCGACGGCCTACGCGCTCGCCGCCTTCACCCTGCCCCTGGGCCTCCTCGCCGCGCTGACCGGCACGCTCGCGCCGGTGCCGCCCCTGACGCGCGTCCTGCCGTGGGTCCTGATCGTCGGCGCGGTCATCCTCGCGCTGGTCGCGCTCTGGCAGGTCGACCAGCGCGAGATCTTCTGGAACGAGAAGCTGATGCGCACGAACGCCTACGGCGGCTTCTTCCGCGCCAACTCGCTGCTCTTCGACCCCAGCCTGTTCGGCCGCGTCGAGGCGCTGGCGCTCGTCACGATCGTCGGCATCCTCGCGCTCGGCCGGCCGCGGCGGCTGTCGCTCCTGGCCGCGGCCGCCGCCGTGCCGATCTTCGCGGGCCTCGCGGTCTCGTACTCGCAGTCGTCCCTGCTCGCGCTCTCCGCCGGCGTGCTCGTGATCCTCTGCGTCGTCTGGCGCTGGAGGGCGGCGATCGCGGTCGGCCTCCTCGTCGTCGTCGTGGCCGCCGGCGCGCTCGCCCTGCCGCAGGGCCGCGCGCTCCTCGACGACCCCGCCCAGAAGGCGTCGAGCGCCCGCCTCGGCCTCGTCGAGCGCTCGATCGACCTGTTCGAGGAGCACCCGATCCAGGGCAGCGGGCTCGCCGCCTTCGCGACCGCCACCGGCAAGCGCAAGGCGGCGCCGCACAACGTCGTCTCGGGCACCGCCGCCGAGCTCGGGATCATCGGCGGCGCCGCGCTCCTCGCCGTGCTCGGCTCGGTCCTGTGGGCGATCCGCCACCGCCGCCCCGAGACGGACCGCCCGACGCACGTGATCCTCGCCGCGCTGTTCGCGACGATGCTGGTCCACGCGCTCTTCTACGACAACTTCTTCGCCGACCCGGCGACGTGGGTGATCGCGGCGCTGCTCGCCTCCGGCGCCGCCCTGCCGCGGCTCCTGACCGGGGTCGCCCCCGCGGGGGACCCCGCGTGAGCGCGGCCCGCCGCACCCAGGCGCTGCTCGGCCTGCTCGTCGCGCTGGTGCTCGTGTCGGTGCCGTGGCTCGGCGTCGACGCCTGGGCCTTCGCGGCACCGGCCGCCGACGGCGGGCCGCTCGGCTGGCTGACCGCGCTCGCGGACGGCCGCTGGGACCTCGGGCTCGTGCGCGCCCCGGCGCTCCTCGCCGGCGTCGTCGTGGCCGTGGCCGCGATCGCCGTGCCGGCCCGCGCGCCCTGGCCGCGGATCGCGGCCATCGGCGGCACCGCGCTCGTGGTGCTCGCGCTGCTCGTGCCCGCGACCCTGCTCCAGGTCGGGCTGCGCGACGGCACGGAGCCGTGGTTCCACGTCAACGACGCCTCCTACCAGGTCGAGCTCGCCGGGCAGCGGATCCTCGACGGCCAGAACCCGTACGGCGCGTCCTACGCGGGCACCGGGCTCGAGCGCTTCTACTCCCTCGACGGCACGCCCGTCCTCGACGGCCGCGTCGAGACCGTCGCCCTCGAGCATCTCGCCTACTTCCCCGGCCTGCCCGTCCTCGGCGCCGTCGCGGCCGCGCTCCCCGGCCCGCTCGGCGACGTGCGCATCCTGATGCTGCTGTTCGCGCTCGCGCTCGTGCCCGCCGCGCTGCTCCTGCCCGGGCCGCTCGAGCTGCGGCTCGCCGCGGGCGCGCTCCTCGCCGCCAACCCGCTGCTGGTGCGCAGCACCTGGCTCGGGATCCTCGACGCCCCCGTCGTGCTCGCGCTCGTCCTCGCCCTCGCGCTCGCCCTGCGCGGCCGCTGGGGCTGGGTCGGCGTCCTCGTGGCGCTCGCCCTCGTGCAGAAGCAGTACGCCGTCGCCGCGGTGCCCTTCCTCGGGCTGGCCGCCTGGCAGGCGGGCGGTGCCGCCGCCCTGCGCCGCGCCGCCGTCGCGTTCGCCGCCGTGGTCGCCGCCGTGCTCCTGCCGTTCCTCCTCTGGGACCCCGCCGCCTTCGTCGAGGACACCGTCACCTACGGCACCAGCGCGTACCGGATCGTCGGCTACGGCCTCAGCGGGATCCTCGTCGACCTCGGGCTCGTCGAGCGCGACGGCGCCTACCCCTTCGCCCTGATCGCGCTCGTGACCTGGGTGCCCGCCACGCTCGTCCTGCTCGCGCGCCAGCGCCGCGACCCCGCGCCGTGGCGCGCCGCGCTCGGCTTCGCGCTGTCCTTCCTCGTGCTCGCGTGGGTCGCGCGCTACTTCCAGACGTCGGGCTTCGTCTACCCCCTCGCCGGCCTCGTCGTGGCCGGGCAGATCGCGCTCGCGCCCCTCCTCGCCGCCCGGGACGAGCCATGACGACCGCGTTCCTGCTGGCCCGCCACGGCCACGCGACGAGCGGCCCCGACCACCGCTGGGACGCCTCCGACCCGCTCACGGCGACGGGCCTCGCCCAGGCCGACGAGCTCGGGGCCGCGGTCGCCGCGCGCGCCGAGCGCCCCGACCGGATCGTCGCCAGCCCCGCGGTGCGCGCGCAGCAGACCGCCGCGGCCTGCGCCGCCGCCCTCGGCCTCGAGGTCGAGACCGACCCGCGGCTGATGGAGTTCGGGTCGGGGGCGCTGAGCCCGTTCACGCTCTCGGAGATGCTCGAGCTCGCGCCCTACGACGACATCTGGCACCCGGACGACTCCGCCTGGGACGGCGAGACGATCGGCTCCTTCTGGCGGCGCACCGGCGAGGCCGCCGAGGCGGTCTGGCAGGCGGGCGGACGGCCGCTCGTGGTCAGCCACGTCGGCACCATCCAGGGCATCCTGCGCTGGGCGATGGGCGTCGCGCCCGAGTCGCCCGACTCCTTCGCCCTGCTCGTGGACAACGCGAGCCTGACCGACCTCGTCGTGCGCCTCGACCGCCACGGCCGCCGCCGCGCCGAGGTGCACCGGCTCGGGGCGACCGACCACCTGACGACGCGCACGGCCATCTGAGGCCCGGGCTCTGGTAGCGTCGAACCATGAGCGCGGCTGACGGGACGGGCAGGGACGACGACCCCGGCGGGGTCTTCGCGCCGGTCCGGACGGCCAACGCCTTCGAGCAGACGGTCGAGCGGCTCGGCCGGGCGATCCGGATGGGCCTGCTCGCCCCCGGCGAGCGGCTGCCGAGCGAGCGCGACCTCGCGGAGCGGCTCGCCCTCTCGCGGTCGACGGTGCGCGAGGCCCTGCGCGTCCTGCAGGAGGCCGGCTACCTGGAGGCGCGCCGCGGCCGCGGCGGCGGCACCTTCGTCGCCGCCGTGATCCCCGGCGACGAGTCGCGCCCGGCCGAGGACGAGGTGCGGGTCCTGCGCGGCGAGGAGCTCGCGGCGCTCCTGCGCTACCGGCGCGTCCTCGAGCTCGGGATCGCGGAGATCGGCGCGGAGCGCGCGACGGCCGCCGAGCGCGCCCGCCTCGCCGACCTCGTGACCGAGATGGCCGGACACCACCTGTCCGACTACGCCGCCTACCGCGCGCTCGACGCGCAGTTCCACATCGCCCTGGCGGCCCTGTCCGGCTCGGCCACCCTCGTGCAGCAGGTCACGGACACGCAGGCCGCCCTGTCCGACGTCCTCAACGCCGTCCCGCGCTCCGAGGAGTCGATGGTCAACTCGCAGGACCAGCACCGCCGCGTGCTCGCCGCGATCGAGGCCCGCGACCGCGACGCGGCGCGCGTGGCCATGCGCGAGCACCTCGAGGGCATCGAGCACCTGCTCGCCGTCCTGATGCCGACGACGTCGGCCTGACGCCGCGGGCCCCGGGCGCGCTGTACCCTGCGCCCGTGGACGTCAAGGGCCTGATCCTGTCCGGGGGCGCCGGCACCCGCCTGCGCCCGATCACGCACACGCGCGCGAAGCAGCTCGTGCCCGTTGCCGGCAAGCCGGTCCTCTTCTACGGGATCGAGGCGATGGCCGCCGCCGGCATCCGCGAGATCGGCATCATCACGGGCGACACCGGCGCCGAGATCGAGGCCGCCGTCGGCGACGGCTCGGCCTTCGGGGTCGAGATCACGTACATCCCGCAGTCGGCCCCGCTCGGCCTCGCCCACGCCGTCCTCACCGCCGAGCCGTTCCTGGGCGACAGCCCCTTCTGCATGTACCTCGGTGACAACCTGCTGCGCGACGGCGTCGCCGGCTTCGTGGACCGCTTCCGCGAGGGCTCGGCCGACGCGATGATCCTGCTCCAGCACGTGCCCAACCCGTCCGAGTACGGCGTCGCCGAGCTGGACGGGGACGGCGCGGTGCGGCGCCTCGTCGAGAAGCCGAAGGAGCCGCAGAGCGACCTCGCCCTGGTCGGCGTGTACCTCTTCACCTCCGCCGTCTTCGAGGCCGCGAAGGCGCTCGAGCCGTCGTGGCGCGGCGAGCTCGAGATCACCGACGCGATCCAGGGCATGGTCGACCGCGGCCTGCGCGTCGAGCCGCACGTCGTGACCGGCTGGTGGAAGGACACGGGCCAGCTGGCCGACATGCTCGAGGCCAACCGGCTCGTCCTCGACGCGATCGACTCCGACGTGCAGGGCACCGTGGTCGACTCGAAGATCGAGGGCCGCGTCGTGATCCAGGCCGGCGCCACGGTGGAGCGCTGCCACATCCGCGGGCCCGTCGTGATCTGCGCGGGCGCCACCGTCCGGGACGCCTACATCGGCCCGTACAGCGCGATCTCGGAGGACGCCCACGTCGAGCGCGCCGAGATGGAGCACGCGATCCTGCTCGAGCGCTCGTCGATCATCGGCATCGACACGCGCATCGAGGACTCGCTGATCGGCGCCGACTGCCGGATCACGCGCTCGGACGCGATCCGCTCCGCGAACCGCCTCCTCGTCGGCGACGGATCGAGGATCGAGATCCTGTGAGCCCGGCGCCCGAGGAGACCCCGATCAGCGGGGCGCTCGTGGTGCCGCTGACCCGCCACGAGGACGCGCGCGGCTGGTTCCTCGAGGCGCGCCGCGAGTCGTGGTTCGAGGCGCTCGGCGGCAAGCGCTCCCAGCAGACGAACGTGGTCTGGTCGAAGCGGGGCGTGATCCGCGGGCTGCACTTCCACGAGCTCGGCCAGGACGACCTCTTCTTCTGCGCGCTCGGCATGGTGCGCGTGGTCCTGTTCGACCGCCGCGAGGACTCGCCGACCCACGGCGCCGCCTGGAGCATCGACATCGGCGAGGACAACCCCGCCGCCGTCTACGTGCCGGGCCGCACCGCCCACGGCTACGAGGCCCTCACGGACTGCCTCTTCTGCTACCACGTCACGCACGAGTACAACCCGGACGACGAGAACACGTTCCCCTGGAACGACGACCGCGTCCGGCACCTGTGGTCGACCGACAGCCCGATCCTGTCGGCGCGCGACGTCGAGGTCTCGTGACCGTCCTCGTGACGGGCGCCGGCGGCCAGGTCGGCCGCGCGGCCCTGCGCGTCCTCGGCGACCGCGGCGTCGGCCTCGGGCGCGCCGAGCTCGACGTGACCGATCCGGACGCGGTGCTGGCGGCCGTGGCGGCGCACCGCCCGGAGCTGATCCTGCACGCCGCGGCCTGGACCGACGTCGACGGCGCCGAGTCGGACCGCGAGGGCGCGACCCGCGCGAACGTCGACGCCGTCCGCCACGTGGCCCGCGCCGCACGCGCGCACGGCGCGCGCCTGGTGACGATCTCGACCGACTTCGTCTTCGACGGCGGAAAGCGCGCGCCGTACGTCGAGTCGGACCCGACCGGCCCCCTCTCCCTCTACGGCGAGACCAAGCTGCTCGGCGAGCGGGCCGCGCTCGAGGAGCACCCCGACGGCACGTGGGTCGTGCGCACCGCCTGGGTCTACGACGAGGCGGGGACGAACTTCCCGCGGCTGGTCATGCGGCTCGCGGAGACCCGCGACGTCCTGCGCGTCGTCACGGACCAGGTCGGCAGCCCGACCTACGCCGGGCACCTCGCGCCGCTCCTCCTCGACCTGCCCGAGCGGGTGCCGCCGGGCCTCCGCCACATCGCCGGCTCGGGCGCCGCCACCCGGCGCGAGTGGGCCGAGGCCTTGCTCGCGGCGGCCGGCCGCGACGTCACGGTGGAGGGCGCGACGAGCGACGAGTTCCCGACGCCGGCGGAGCGCCCCGCCTACTCGGCGCTCGCCACCGAGCACCCCGACACGCCGGTCCTGCCCGACTGGCGCGCGGGCGTGGAGGCCTGCATGGCAGGATTCATCCCGTGAGCAGGGTCCTCGTCTCCGGCGGCTGCGGCTTCATCGGCTCCCACCTCGTGCGGCGCCTCCTGCGCGAGCACCCCGAACTCGAGGTCGTCAACATCGACCTTCTCACCTACGCGGGCCGGCCCGAGAACGTCGCCGACCTGGCGGACGATCCGCGCTACACGTTCGTCCACGGCGACATCGCGAGCGCCGACGACGTCGCGCGCGCCGCCGCGGGCTGCGACGGCATCATCAACGTCGCCGCGGAGAGCCACGTCGACCGCTCGATCATGGGCGGCGACGAGTTCGTCACCACCAACGTGCTGGGCACGAAGCGCCTGCTCGACCACGCCCGCGCCCACGAGCTGCGCTACCTGCAGGTCTCGACCGACGAGGTCTACGGCGACGTCGAGGCCCCGCACCGCTCCGTGGAGACCGACCCCCTGCACGGCTCGAGCCCGTACGCGGCCTCGAAGGCCGCCGGCGACCTGCTCGTGCTGTCCTACGCGCGCACGTACGGCCTGAACGCCTCGATCACGCGCGGCTCCAACACGTACGGGCCGTACCAGTTCCCCGAGAAGCTGATCCCGCTGTTCACGACGAACGCCTTCGACGGCAAGGACCTGCCGCTCTACGGCGACGGCATGCAGGTGCGCGAGATGCTCTTCGTCGAGGACCACTGCGCCGCCATCGACCTCGTCTACCACCGGGGCGCGGCCGGCGAGGCCTACAACGTCGGGGCCGAGCACGAGGTCCCCAACATCGAGACCGCGCACCGCATCATCGAGCTGACGGGCGCCGACCCGGACTCCCTCAAGCGCGTCGCCGACCGGCCCGGCCACGACCGCCGCTACGCGCTCGACTGCGCGAAGCTGCGCGCGCTCGGCTGGGAGCGCCGCACCGACTTCGACACCGGCCTCGCGCTGACCGTGGAGTGGTTCCGCGCCAACCGCGCCTGGTGGGAGGCGATCAAGTCGGGCGAGGCGTACGCCGACTACAGCGCGAAGAACTACGGCGCCCGCGGGTAGCCGATGCGCGTCCTCGTCGCCCGCTGCTCGATCGGGTACTCGGGGCGGCTGACCACGCGCCTGGCCTCCGGCGAGCGCGTCCTGATCTTCAAGGACGACGGCTCGGTCTGCATCCACGGCCCGAAGGGCTTCAAGCCGATCAACTACATGTCCGGGCCGACCGCGGTCTCCGAGGAGGACGGCCTGATCACGGTGCGCCGCCCCGAGACCGGCGAGACGCTGATGATCGAGCTCGAGGAGGTGATCGCCGACGACGCCCACGTCCTCTCCGACGAGGCCGTCCTGGAGCGCGAGGGCCGCGAGCTCGAGCTGCACGCGCTGCTCGAGCGCGCCCCGCACCTGATCGAGGAGGGCCTCGAGATCCTCGAGCGCGAGCGCGCCACCGACGTCGGCCCCGTCGACTTCCTCGCCAGGGACGCGGACGGCCGTATCGTGCTCGTCGAGGTCAAGCGTGTGAAGGCCGTCGCGGCCGCCGTCGAGCAGGTCGTGCGCTACCGCGAGCACGTCGAGCGGGACGCCTCCTACGCGGGCGCCCGCGCCCTCGTCGTCGCCCCCGACTTCGCGCCGCAGGCGCGGGCGCTCGCCGAGCGCCGCCAGGTCGAGTGCGTGGTCCTCGACGTGGCCGCGCTGTACGCGGGCACGGAGGCCGACCCGACCCTCTTCGGAGGGGCCCGCGGGCCCGGGGCCCCGGACACGGGCCGGTCCGGCGACATGGAACGGCCCGGCGGATGCCGGTAGGGTTCCCGGCGGGCGGACG
>JBEGMS010000137.1:0-3633 GCA_041182985.1 Actinomycetota bacterium | reverse complement strand
GAGCGTCGCCGGCTGCTCTGGGAGGTCGGCCTCGCCGTCCGCTCCGAGCGCGGGCCGGGCGGTCGCCAGCTCGCCCTCGACCTGCGCCTCGGCGAGGCGCCTCCCCTGCCGGAGCCGAGCGCCTGGGAGCTCTTGGTCGCCGACTACGCCCACACGGGCGTGTCGCTGCGGACCCACCCGATCGCGCAGCTGCGCGCCGGCGTCCCGGACGCGATCGACAGCCGCCGGCTCGAGGGGCTCCCGCACGGCACGGCGGTCCGCCTGCCGGGCCTCGCCGTGGCCCGGCAGCGCCCCGCCAGCGCGCGCGGCGTGGTCTTCCTCCTGCTCGAGGACGAGCACGGGCTCGTCAACCTGGTGCTGATGCCCGACGTGTACGAGCGCCATCGCCTGCTCGCCCGCGCGGAGCCCCTGCTCCTCGCCGAGGGCGTGGTCGAGCGGCGCGACCGCCAGCTCAGCGTCGTGGTCGAGCGGCTCAGCCCGCTCGGGGCGCCCGGCCGTCCGGCGCTCCCGGAGTCGCCGCCGGATGCGGGCGACCTGCGTCGCGTCGCACCGGCGCCGCAGCACTTCGCCCAGGGGCGCCGCCGCGCTTAGGGCTCAGCGGTAGACGATGACCGGCATGCCGACGGTCGCGAACTCCCACACGACCGGCGCGTCGCCGAAGGGCAGCCGCACGCAGCCGTGGCTGGCCGGGAAGTCCGGCACCTCCGCGTACTCGTGCAGGGCGATCCCCTGGTTGAAGTAGACCGCGTACGGCAGCCAGGACTTGAACGGCTTCGACCAGCTCATCCGCTCCATGCGCGTGACGCTGAAGCGACCCGGGGGCGTGTTGTCGTTGGCGCCCGTCGAGACCTGGATCGCGCGCTCGACGTCGCCGCGGCCGTTGACGAGCAGCGCGACCTGGTTGGTGAGGTCGACCTCGATGTGCGGCCCCTCGGCCGGATGCCGCGCCGCGGGGCGCTCCGCGCGCATCAGCCGGGCGATTGTCCGGGCGCCCGCCACGCCGTCGCGCTCGCGGCGCTGGGTGCCCTGGAACGCGTTGACCGCGTGCCAGGTCATGGCGCCGAACTGCCCGTTCACGAAGCGGGGCGACAGATACCCGAGGCGCTGGAGCTGCCGCTGGAGCCCGCGGACGCCGGTGCCGCGGTCGCCGGTCTCGAAGCCGCCGGGGAAGCCGGAGCCCGGGTCCCGCCCCGAAGCCGCGCGGTAGCCAACGGCGAAGTAGCTCGAGGCGATGGCCCGGCCCCAGCCGGTCATGCGCCGCGTGCCGGCGCTCATCGAGTTGCGGGAGTCGGTGCCCATGCCGCTGACGATCGCGCCGTCGCCGCCGTCGAGGATCGTCCAGCCGATCAGCCAGTTGAGGACGCCGTTCGACCACCGCATCGTGTCGCGCGAGGTGCGCACGGAGCGCTCCATGCGCGTGACGCCCTGGCCGCTCGTCCAGCGGCGCACGTCGACGACGGTCTGCACGCGAGAGACGCTATCGAAGATCACGGGGACCCGCTTCGTGGCGTCGCGCAGGCTGGCGTCGAACTGGGCGCCCGCGGCACGGGTGAAGCGGACGCGGCCGTCGGAGGGCGGGTGGACGCCGTAGACGACGTTGCGGTCCCCGATGGCCGCGATCCAGTTCATCGACACGGACCGCGAGCCGTCGGGCAGGTTGACGACGATGGGGCTGCGCACGCCCGCATCGCGCAGGGTGCGCAGGTGGCGGCGCTGCGACCAGATCCACGCCTCGGTGTCGCCGCACGCCACACCGGTCAGGTGGATGCCGCAGTCGGGATCGACGTCGGGGAGGTACCAGACGTTGTCGCGGCCCCGGAACCAGCTCGCGAGCTCGCGCAGCCACGGCGCCTGGTCCTGCTCGCCCACCGCGACGTTGGCGACGAGCAGGATCAGCCCACGCGAGCGGGCGAGCCGCTGGAGGCGCAGGAGCGCGCGGCGGTGCTCCGGGGTGTTTGCGAGGCTCGAGACGTTGACGCGCACGAGGTTGCCGCCGATGCGCTGGATCTGACCGAAGGCACGGGCCGCGCCTGCGGTCGAGGCGGGCGGCAGGGCCTGGCCGGGCTGGGTGGGCGCGAATCGCCCCTCGCCCCAGACGACGCCGCGCACCTTGAGCTCGTGGCGGGAGGCATCGAGGATGCGGTCGCCCTGCACGCGCGCGGGCTTGGCGTCGGCGACGGCCGCTCCCCCCATCAGGGCGACGAGGGCGAGCGCGGTGGCGGTCGCGGTGGTGCGTGTCCGGCGGTGCGGCACGACGGTCCCTTCGCCCCACCGGGGTCGAATCCTCCCGGGTGTACCCTGAGGCGGTGCGCCGGCTCCCCGTCCTCGCACTCGCGCTCATCGCGGCGGTCGTGGCGTGGCCGAGCGTCGCGTCGGCCGGGTCCTACGGCGTCGTCCTCGACGACGCGTTCGCCGCCTCCGGGACGGCGGCGTGGACGGACGCGCGCCAGATCGGCGTCAGCTGGGTGCGCATCGACGTCCGCTGGTCCGACGTCGCGCCCGCCGCCCCGACGAACGCGCGGCTGCCGAGCGGCAGGGGCTACCGCTGGGGGCCGCTCGACGCCAAGGTGCGGGCGGCCGCCGATCCGGCTCACCCCGCATCCGTCCTCCTCTCCGTCTGGGGGACGCCCAGCTGGGCGCGACGGGACGGCGGCGCCGGCGGCGAGCCCGGCAACGGCGCGTTCCTGCCCAAGCGCGCGCACTGGCGCAACTTCATCGCCGCGCTCGCGACGCGCTACAGCGGCGCCTACGTCGTCAACGGGACGACCCTCCCGCGCGTCAGCGCCTACGAGATCTGGCCCAACCCGAACCTGCAGACGGGCCTGCGCCCGCAGCGCCTCGCCGGTCGGTTGGCCGCCCCGGCGCTCCTCAAGGGGCTCCTGGCCGGTGCCGCCACGGAGATCCGCGCCGTCGCCACGGCCAACGGCTTCACGGCCACGCTCGTGTCCGGCGGCGTGGCCCGGACCGCCCCGGCGAGCACCACGGACACGCCGCCGGTCGCGTTCCTGCGCGCCATGGCCCGCGCCCGGGTCCAACTCGACGCCGTCGGCCTGCGCCTGTCGCCGCCCTCGGGCGTGGAGGGCGCCGCCGAGGCCGGAAACCTCTCCGCGGCGGATATCGCCGCCGCGGTGGCGACCGTCGACGCCTACTGGCCGGGGCAGAGCCGGTCGCTCTGGCTCACCGGGTACGGCGCGCCCTCCGGCCCGCCCGAGACCGGCGGCAGCGACGCGACGCAGCAGGCGGCGGTCGGCGTGTTCCTCGCCGCCACGCAGAACCCGCGCGTCGCGGTCGGCGTCTGGGACGCCCTCCAGGACACCGACAACGCGCCGTTCGCCGGCCTGCGCGCGAAGGCGCCGGCGCCCGATCAGACCGGGGCGCCGAAGCCAGCCTGGGTCACCTGGACGACGCTCGTCCCCCCGCCCCCGGACTAGCCCTGGCGCAGGGGCAGCACGAGCGCCTCGCCGTCGAGCGCGAAGCCGAACGGGATCGCCAGCGAGCGCACCGCGTCGTCGTGGACGTTGCTCGGGAGCACCGCGCGCCCGCAGGCGCGCTGCCGCGCCGCATCGATGGCGCGGGCGAGAAGCCCGGAGCCCATCCGCTGCCCGCGTCCGTCGGGGTGCACGTAGAGCTCGA
>JBEGMS010000136.1:0-7017 GCA_041182985.1 Actinomycetota bacterium | reverse complement strand
CATCGGCGCCTCCGGCACGGTCCTCGGGCGCCCACAGGAGCGCAGCCAGCTGCCCGTCATCAGCTCCGCGCCCGCCGATATCCCCGGCGCCGGCGGTGTGGTCACGGCGCCCCGCGTGCTCGCGCAGATCGCCTTGGCGGCGGTGCCGAGCCGCTCGGTGAAGCTCCGCGCGATCGGGTTCGGCGAGGACGGCATGGTCGCCTTGCTCGCCGGCGGCGGACAGGTCCGCTTCGGCGACGGGCGTGATCTGCCGGTCAAGGTAAAGGTCGCACGCGCCGTGATGCGCAGGGCGGATGGCGCCTTCTCCTACATCGACGTGACGGTGCCGACGGCGCCGGTCCTGCGGACGGCGACGGGTGACCCGCTGACGGCGAACGCGCCTGCGCTCAACCCCGGTGCGCTGCCGCCGGTGGGGGACCTCGGCGACT
Organism: Actinomycetota bacterium; assembly: GCA_041182985.1. GTDB lineage: Bacteria > Actinomycetota > Thermoleophilia > Gaiellales > F1-60-MAGs149 > F1-60-MAGs149. The sequence goes on along the minus strand of JBEGMS010000136.1, from coordinate 6,589 downwards.
GGGTCGCCGGCGCCGCTCCCGCCGAGAGCATCCGCACGGTGTTCGGGTGATCTCCCGTGGCCCTTGAGACCTCTCCGCCCAGCGAATCAGGGAGCGCTTGAGGGTTCCCCGTTGACGCGCAACCGGCCCGTTCTGTACACTCCGCAGCGGCTCCCGCCTCCCGGCGGTGGGCCTTTCGCATTTCAGGACCCGAACCTCAACCTGACGTAGACGTAGAGATCTGGAGCGGAGGCACACGATGGCGGCTCGCGACGGAAGTGGCGCGTATCTGGCGGTGATCAAGGTCGTCGGCGTCGGCGGCGGCGGCACGAACGCCGTCAACCGCATGGTCGACGCGGGCCTGCGCGGCGTGGAGTTCATCGCTGCCAACACGGACGCCCAGGCGCTCCTGATGACGGACGCCGACGTCAAGATCCAGCTCGGCGCGAAGATCACGCGCGGCCTCGGCGCCGGCGCGAACCCCGACGTCGGCCGCGAGGCCGCGATCGAGTCCAAGGAGGAGATCAAGGAGGCCCTGCGGGGCGCCGACATGGTCTTCGTCACGGCCGGCGAGGGCGGCGGCACCGGCACCGGCGCCGCGCCTGTGATCGCCGAGGCCGCCAAGGAGATGGGCGCGCTGACCGTGGGCATCGTCACGCGCCCCTTCGGCTTCGAGGGGCGCCGCCGCTCCGAGCAGGCCGACCGGGGCATCGAGGAGCTCGCGGCCAACGTCGACACGATCGTCGTGATCCCGAACGACCGCCTGCTCAACCTGGTCGAGCGGCGCACCTCCATCGTCGACGCGTTCCAGATGGCCGACGACGTGCTCCGCCAGGGCGTCCAGGGCATCACCGATCTGATCACGATCCCCGGCCTGATCAACCTCGACTTCGCCGACATCCGCACGGTCATGCGCGACTCGGGCACCGCCCTGATGGGCATCGGGCAGGCCGCGGGCGATCGTCGTGCCGGCGAGGCCGCGCGCGCCGCGATCTCGTCCCCGCTCCTCGAGTCGAGCGTCCAGGGCGCGACCGGCATCCTGCTCAACATCACCGGCGGTCCTGACCTCGGCCTGTTCGAGGTCAACGACGCCGCCGAGGTGATCGCGAACGCCGCCGATCAGAACGCCAACATCATCTTCGGCGCCGTCATCGACGAGTCGATGGGCGACCACCTGCGGGTCACCGTCGTCGCGACGGGCTTCGACCGCAAGCCCGCGCCGATGCCGCGTGGCTCCCAGCGCGCGGCCGAGCCGTCCCTCGGGGCGCTCTCGACCCGCGAGTTCGACATCAGCCGTCCGGCGACCCTCGAGGTCGGCGACGGCGATATCGACGTCCCGGACTTCCTCAAGTCGGACGACTAGGGGCCGCGACATGAGCGGCACCGACACCGACGGGCCGCTCTGGTCGGGGCGGCTGGAAGGGGGTCTCCATCCCGACGTCCTCGCGCTCACGCAGTCGCTCGACGTCGATCGGCGCCTCCTGCCGTACGACGTCGCGGCGTCGAAGGCGCACGTGCGCATGCTCGGACGGCAGGGGATCATCCCCGCCGATGAGGCCGAGGCGATCATCGCGGCGCTCGACGACGTCGCGATCGACCCCGGCGCGGCGGACGAGGACGTCCACTCCCTGATCGAGCGGCAGCTGGTGGCCGCGCTCGGCGACACCGGTCGGCGGGTGCACGCCGGCCGCTCGCGCAACGATCAGGTCGCGACCGCCTTCCGGCTGTGGTGCCGCCATCACGCGTGGCGCGTCGTGCAGGGCGTTGCCGATCTCCAGGCGGCCCTGCTCGGCCTCGCGGGGCGCGACGGCGACGCCGTGCTGCCCGGCTTCACGCACCTGCAGCGGGCCCAGCCGGTGCCACTGGCGCACCATCTCGCCGCCCACGCCTTCGCCCTCCAGCGCGACGTCGTGCGCCTGCGGGCCGCGCAGGCGGCCGCCGGCGTCTCGCCGCTCGGCGCCGGCGCGCTCGCCGGATCGAGCCTGCCGCTCGACCCGGTGGCGGTCGCGTCCGAACTCGGGATGGACGCGAGCTTCGCGAACAGCCTCGACGCCGTCTCGGACCGCGACTTCGCGGCCGACCTCGCCTACGCCTGCGCGCTCTGCCTCGTGCACTGCTCGCGGATGGGCGAGGAGCTCGTCCTCTGGACCTCGCAGGAGGTCGCCTGGGCGGCGCTCCCCGATGACGTGGCGACGGGCTCGAGCATGATGCCCCAGAAGAAGAACCCGGACGTGGGCGAGCTCGCCCGCGGCCGGGCCGGCACCGCGATCGGGCGCCTGACCGGCCTCCTCGCCGTGCTCAAGGGGCTGCCGCTCGCCTACAACCGTGATCTGCAGGAGGACAAGCAGGCCGTCTTCGAGCAGGTCGACGCCGCGCTCGGCGTGCTGCGCCTCCTCGAGCTGGCGTACGCCGGGCTCGTGGTCGATCGGGATCGCATGCGGGCCGCGGCGGCCGACGGCACGACGGTCGCCACCGACGTCGCCGAGGCGCTCGTGCGGGGCGGCATGCCGTTCCGCGACGCCCACGCGGAGGTCGCGCGGCGGATCGCCGCCGGCGAGCGATTCGCGTCCCCGACGCCCGAGGAGGCGATCGCCGCCCGCACCGGCCCGGGGATGCCCGGGGCCGTCGCCGACCAGCTCGCGCGGCTAGGGGAGCTGGTGGCGGAGTCCCGCGCCCTGCCCGAGCCCCGGCCGTGAGCGAACGCCCGACCCCGCTCCTTCCGTTCCCCGACGGCGCCGCGCTCGGCGCGGGCGGGATCGAGCTCGGCGGCATGCCACTCGTCGCGCTGGCCGCCGAGCACGGCACGCCGCTCTACGTCTACGACGCCGAATCCATCCGGTCGCGTGCGCGGTCCGTCGCGGCTGCGCTGGAAGAGGCTCCGGCGGGCGGCCGCGCGGCCTTCGCCCTCAAGGCCCAGTCCGCGCTCGCGCTCCTGCGCCTCGTGCGGGAGGCGGGACTCGGGGCGGACTGCGCGTCGGCTGGCGAGATCGAGGCCGCACGACGGGCCGGGTTCGACGGGGCGTCCCTCGTGATCCACGGCAACGCCAAGTCGGACGCCGACCTGCGCGCCGCCCTCGCGGCCGAGGCCGGTCTCGTGGTCCTCGACGGACGCGACGAGGCCGAGCGCCTCGCGGCGCTGTGTCGCGAGCTGGGACGCGAGCAGGATGTGCTCGTGCGGATCGCGCCCGGGATCGAGGTCGACACCCACCGCCACATCGCAACCGGCCACCACGGGTCGAAGTTCGGGGTCACGCCCGAGGAGGGCGCGGCGCTCCTGCGCTCGCTCCCGTCCGGGCTTGTGGGGCGGGGCCTGCACGTGCATCTCGGGTCGCAGGTGCTCGATCCCGAGCCGCTGGTGGCGGCGGCCCGCTGGCTGCCCGCGTTCGCCAAGGCCGAGGGGATCCCGCTCGAGGTGCTCGACGTCGGCGGCGGGCTCGGCATCCGCTACACGCCCGACCAGCCGCAGCCGGACCCCGGAGCCCACACGCGCGCGCTCGTCGAGGCCATCGCGACGGTCTGCGGCGACGAGGGGGTCCCGGTGCCGGAGATCATCGTCGAGCCCGGCCGCTCGATCGTGGGGACGGCCGGCATCACGCTGTACCGCGTCGTCGGGGTCAAGACCGCCGGCGACGGGTCGACCTGGGTCGCCGTCGACGGCGGGATGGGCGACAACCTGCGGGTCGGGCTCTACGGTGCCGACTACGCGCCGGTCCTCGCCGACCGCCCGACGAGGGAGCCCACCGGGCGCTACCGGATCGCGGGGCGCCACTGCGAGTCGACCGACGTCCTCGCCGAGGACGTGCCCCTCGCCGCTCCGGCCGTCGGCGACGTGATCGCCGTGCCGGCGACGGGGGCGTACCACCAGACGATGGCCCACACCTACAACCTCTTCGGCCGCCCCGCGGCCGTCCTCGTCGACGGCGGCGACGCCCGGGTGATCACCCGCCGGGAGACCGTCGACGACCTCTTCGCGCGCGACGTGTGACCGCCCTGCGGCGGTGTGGCACGCTACGCGCATGCCGCCGTTCCGCTTCGCGGGCTCGTTCTCGCCGATGGGCGACCAGCCGCGCGCGATCGAGGGCATCGTGGACGGCGTCGAGGCGGGCGAGCGCTTCGTCACGCTGCTCGGGGCGACGGGTACCGGCAAGACCGCCACGATGGCGTTCGCGATCGAGCGGCTGCAGCGGCCGGCGCTCGTGATCGCCCACAACAAGACCCTGGCCGCGCAGCTCTGCAACGAGTTCCGGGAGTTCTTCCCGGACAACGCCGTCGAGTACTTCGTCTCGTACTACGACTACTACCAGCCCGAGGCGTACATCGCCCAGACCGATACCTACATCGAGAAGGACGCCGTCGTCAACGACGACATCGACCGGCTGCGCCACGCGGCCACCGCGTCGCTCCTGACCCGTCGCGATGTGATCATCGTCGCGTCCGTCTCGTGCATCTACGGACTCGGCTCCCCCGACGAGTACCAGGAGCGGCTGGTGATCCTGAAGGTCGGGGAGGACACCGGCGGCCGTGACAGGGTCCTGCGCGACCTCGTCGACATCCAGTACCGCCGCAACGACACGGCGCTCGGGCGCGGGGCGTTCCGGGCCAAGGGCGACGTGATCGAGCTGCAGCCGGCGTACATGGAGTCGGCGTACCGGATCAGCCTGTTCGGGGACGAGGTCGAGTCGATCACGCACTACGACCCCCTCACCGGCGAGGTGCTCGGCAAGCCGACGGAGCTCGTCATCTACCCGGCGACCCACTACGTCACCGACCCCGTCACCATCGAGCGGGCGACGCAGGAGATCCTGTCGGAGATGGAGGAGTGCGCGCACCGCTTCGAGCTGGACGGCAAGCCGCTCGAGGCGCACCGGATCCGCCAGCGCACGGAGTACGACGTCGAGATGCTGCGGGAGATGGGCTACTGCAACGGCGTCGAGAACTACTCGCGCATCTTCGAGGGTCGGCCGCCGGGCTCGTCGCCGTTCACCCTGATCGACTACTTCCCCGGCGACTTTCTGCTGTTCATCGACGAGTCGCACCAGACGATCCCGCAGATCGGGGGGATGTACGAGGGCGACCGCTCGCGCAAGCTGCAGCTGATCGAGCACGGCTTCCGGCTGCCGTCGGCCCTCGACAACCGCCCGCTGCAGTTCGACGAGTTCCTCGGCAAGATCGGCCAGTCCGTGCTCGTGTCGGCGACCCCCGGGGCCTTCGAGCTGCGGGAGAGCCAGCGCGTCGTGGAGCAGATCATCCGCCCGACCGGCCTGATCGATCCCGAGGTCGAGCTGCGGCCGACGGAGGGCCAGATCGACGACCTGCTCGGCGAGATCCGGCTGCGCGAGCGCGCGGGCGAGCGCGTGCTGGTCACGACGCTGACCAAGAAGATGGCCGAGGACCTCACCGACTACCTGCTCGAGAGCGGCGTCAAGACGCGCTATCTGCACTCGGAGATCGACACGCTCGAGCGGATCCAGATCATCCGCGACCTCCGCCTCGGCGAGTACGACGTCCTCGTCGGCGTCAACCTGCTGCGCGAGGGCCTCGACCTGCCCGAGGTGTCGCTCGTGGCGATCCTCGACGCGGACAAGGAGGGCTTCCTGCGCGGCCAGACGGCCCTGATCCAGACCATCGGCCGCGCCGCCCGCAACGTCAACGGCCGCGTCGTCATGTACGGCGACCGGGAGACGGACGCGATCAAGGGCGCGGTCGCGGAGACCCAGCGTCGTCGCGAGCGCCAGCTCGCCTACAACGAGGAGCACGGCATCACGCCGGCCACGATCTCGAAGGGCGTCTCCGACATCGCGGAGTTCCTGTCGCTCGAGGCCCCGACGGTGCCCTCCTCGAAGCGCGGCCGGCGCGCGAAGCAGGAGGGCCTCGGCCGCTCCGAGCTGGAGAAGCTCTCCGTCGAGCTCGAGGAGGCGATGTTCCTCGCGGCGGAGGAGCTCCGCTTCGAGGAGGCCGCGCGGCTGCGCGACGAGCTGAAGGGCGTGCGCGGCGACCTCGCCGCGCTGTAGGCCGCCGGGGCCGGAGCCCCGGCGGCCATCAGCTCAGTCGGTCTGTCCGGCGCCCCGGCGGAGCGTGGCGATCAGGAGGAGCAGCAGGAGCAGGGGGTTCTGGGCGCGGATCTCACGCGCCGGACCCGACGACGGCCACGCAGTCGATCTCGACCAGGAAGCCGCCGAGGGTGGAGCCGACGGTCGTCCGGCACGGCCGATGGGTTCCGAAGCGACGCGCGTAGACCTCGTTGTAGGCGTCGAAGTCGCCGTGGAGGTCCTGCAGGTGCGCGGTCACCTTGACGACGTCCGCAAGGGTCGCGCCGGCGGCCTTGAGCGCGGCCTCGAGGTTGTCGAAGACGACCTCGGTCTGCTCGGCGACGTTGGCGCCGTGGATCGCGCCGTCGGCGCCGAACGGGGCCTGGCCGGAGGTCCAGACGGTCTCGCCGACCTTGATGACGGGGGTGTACGGCGCACTCGGGGGCGGGGCCCCCTCGGGGTGCAGCTTCTCCTGCTTCACGGTTCCTCCTCGGTGTGAGAGGGGCAGCGTAGCCAGCCCGCGCGCGGCGGCGGTCGCCGGTGGCAAAATCGGCGCATGAACACCCCGCCCGCTTCCCCCG
>JBEGMS010000135.1:0-4978 GCA_041182985.1 Actinomycetota bacterium | reverse complement strand
CGGAGATCGCCCACCGCGGCGACCCGGCGGCCTGCTTCGGGCCCGAGGCCGCGGCGTCGACCGCGGCCTGGCTCGCGGGCCGGCGCGTCGTGGTGCGCCCCGCGCGCGAGCAGCGCGACCGCTACGGCCGCCTCCTGGCGTCGGTCGAGGCCGTCGACGGTCCGCTCGCCGGCCGGGACCTGGCCCGCGCGCTGGCGCTCAGCGGCCTGGCGCGGGAGCTGCCGGTCGCGCTGCTCGCGCGCGGGACGCACCACGACGGATCGGCCCGCGAGCCAGCCCGCTGTCGACGCCGCCGCCTCGGGCCCGAAGCAGGCCGCCGGGTCGCCGCGGTGGGCGATCTCCGGGGTGTCGACGCCGACCACCCGCAGCGGCCCCTCGTAGCCGGCCATCCGCACGACGAGCGTGTCGCCGTCGAGCACGGCGAGGACGGTCGCGGGCCCGGCGGCGACGCGACCGCCGTGGTCCGCGGGCGGTGCGGGGCTGTCGACCCGGCGCGCGACGACGACCGCGAGGGCGAGGATCAGGACTGCGAGGAGCGGCGGGCGGCGCACGCCGCGAGCATCGCCCGCCTAGGCGTACGCGGGGCGCGCGGATCCGCTCGGATCCGCGACGGGGTGCACCAGATCGAGGTAGCGGATCGCCTCGCGGCCGACGTCCCCGGTCGCGCGGTAGTCGATCCATGCCGCGGCCGCGACCGACACGCCCGCGGGCATCAGGCGCATGATGAAGCCGGCGGTGCGCCGGCGCGCCACGCGGCGCACGATGTCGGATCCGATGGCGGCGGCGAGCTGGACGGCCACCTCGTGCGGGAGGTCCTCGTCGCGCAGCATCGTGAGGTCCAGCTCCTGCCCGGCCACCCGCACCACCCCGGCCTGCTCATCGATCTTCGCGGCGCCGGCGGCGAGCGCGAGGATCACGAGCACGTCGAGGCGGCGGCGGTCGGTGTGCGAGAGGTCGAGGCCGCGCAGGTGCTCGAGCGCGAGGATCAGGCGGGTCTCGGCGACGGTCAGGGCGATCGAGTCGGCGATCGCCGCCCCGACCTCGACGGTGGTGCCCATGAATGGCACCACGGCCGGCACGCCGCTGACCGCGCCGCGCAGCGCGCCCCGCCACGCGGCGTCGCGCACGAGCTGGCGCTCGAGCGCGCGCTCGTCGTAGCCGGACCGCACGACCCGGATCACGTCCGCGCGGACCGCGGCGTCGGAGGCGAACTGCTCGATCGCGAAGTCGATCCCCGTGCGCATGCCGTTCGCGGCGTGGTCGACCAGCTGCCCGAGGGTGAAGCCGCCGAGGTCGGCGGCCGTCTCGATCGTCTGGGCGCGGGTCGCCTTGGCGAGCAGCGCGCCCGAGATCCCGCCGCGCTGCAGGCGCGACTGGCCGAGCACGTGCAGCGTGCGGCCCGACGCCAGGTAGCCGTAGGCGGCCCTGGCCCCCTCGGCGGCGATCCGTCCCTTCATCGCGGAGACCCCGTCACGCGTCGAAGGCTACCCGACGCCGCGCTGCGGGCGGCTACGCCTCGGTGCCGATGACCGACGGCATCTGCAGCTTCGCCTTGACATCGGGGCTGAGCCGCGTGACGTGCCGCTTGAACTTGAGCTCGGACTCCTCGATGCCGGCGGCGGCGCCGAGCAGCTGGGCGAGGTGCAGGATCGGGATCCCGAGCTCCTTGCCGGCGAAGTCGGCGGCCTTGCGCTGCCAGGCGTCGAGCGACAGGTGGCAGAGCGGGCACGGCGTGACGATCACGTCGGCGCCGGCCTCGACGGCCTGCTCGAGCGGCTGCACGAGCTCGCCGAGGGCGACGTCCTCGCGGGCGAGGACGATCGGGAAGCCGCAGCACTTGACCTTGGCCGGGTAGTCGATCGGCTCCGCGCCGCAGGCCGAGATCAGGCGCTCGAGCGACTGCGGGGAGTCGGGGTTCTCGAAGCCGAGGATCTTCGACGGCCGCAGGATCTGGCAGCCGTAGAACGGGGCGACCTTGAGGCCCTCGAGGCTCTTGACGGCGATGCCCTTGAAGGCCTCGTAGCCGTTGCCCTCGGAGACCTCCCAGAGCAGGTGGCGCACGTCGACGCCGCCCTGGTAGGTGGCCGCGCCGACCTCCTTGAGGTTGTCGTTGATCCGGTTGAGGAGCGCCGGGTCCTCCTGCAGGGCCTTGTTGGCCTGGCGCAGGTTGAGGGTGCAGACGTTGCAGATCGTGAGGATCGTCTCGCAGCCCATCTGCTCGGCCTGGCCGAGGATCCGCGCCGAGATGTGCAGGTAGTAGTCCGGCTTGGCCTCGTGGATGTCGCCCGCGCCGCAGCAGGTCACGCTCGGCATCTCGACCAGCTCGATGTCGAGCTTCTGGGCGATGGCGCGCGTCGAGGAGTCGAGCTCCTTCTGCGACAGGCTGGCGAGGCAGCCGGGGTAGTACGCGTAGCGCTCCTGCATGGGGGGATCAGCCTTCCCGGACGGCGTCGGGGTGCAGGGCGCGCGGGCGCTCCGCCTCCTTGGCCTCCTTCTCGAGCAGCTTCCAGAGCCGCTTGACCTCGTCGTTGTCCTTCGCCTTGTGCGGCGAGAGGGGGTTCGGCACCTTGCCGGCCCGGGCCAGCTGCAGGGCGAACGGGATGTCCTTGACCGCGTTGACCGGCCCGATCGTCTTCGGCACCAGCTCGGTCTCGCGCAGGTAGCCGCCCTTGTAGGTCGAGTCGACGAACACCTTCGCGTGGCGGGCGCCCTCGTCGCGGACGAAGCCCTCCTTGAAGGACTCGGCCCCGAGCTTGGCGATCGCGTCGCGCGGGTCCACGCCCTTCGGGCAGCGCTGGTTGCAGAAGTAGCAGCGCGTGCAGTCCCAGATGCCGTGCGCGCCGTTGAGGTCGCGCAGGCGCTCGCGGGTGTCCGTGTCGCGGGCGTCGCCGACGAAGCGGTAGGCCTTCGCGAGCGCCGCCGGCCCGAGGAAGTCGGGGTCGGACTCCATCGAGTTGCACTCGGAGACGCAGCAGCCGCAGAGGATGCAGAGCGACTCCTTGTGGATCATGTCGTGGTGCTCGGGCGCGACCCGCCACTCGGTGTCGGGCACGTCCTCGTCGCGGGTGTCGAGGTACGGCTTGACCGCGCGGATCTTCTCCCAGAACGGGGCCATGTCGACCACGAGGTCCTTGATCACCGGCAGGTTGCCCATCGGCGAGACCGTGATCGTGTGGCCCGCGTCGACGAACTTCTTCATCGGCGTCTTGCAGGCCAGGGCCGCCCCGCCGTCGATGCGCATGCCGCAGGAGCCGCAGACCGCCATCCGGCAGGACTTGCGGTAGGCGAGCGTGCCGTCGCGGGTGTCCTTGATCGCGTCGAGCGCGTCGAGGACGGACGCGGTCACGGGCACCGTCACCGTGAACGTGTCGAAGCGGGCCCGCTGCGTGTCCGGATCCCAGCGGCGGATGCGGAGGGTGGCCTCCATCAGCTCCGTGTCGTACGCCCCCTGGAGCGTCGTGAAGTGCGCGTTCTTGATCTCGGTCACGTCAGTAGCTCCGGGCGAGGGGCTGGTGCTTGGTGATCGTGACCGGGCGGTAGTCGAGCCGGACCTCACCGTCGTCGCACCAGTTGAGGGTGTGCTTCAGCCACGTCTCGTCGTCGCGCTCCGTGTGGTCGAGGCGCGAGTGGGCGCCGCGGCTCTCCTTGCGGGCCAGGGCGCTCGTGACGAGGCAGTCGGCGCACTCGAGCAGCGAGATCAGCTCGAGGGCGTTGGTCAGGTCCGTGTTGAAGACGGAGCCGTGGTCGTCGAGCTTGAGGGTCTTGGCCCGCTCGCGCAGGTCGACCACCTTCTCCCGGCACTCGGCCAGGGCGGCCTCCGTGCGGTACACGCCGGCCTTGTCGTACATCGTCTTGGCGAGCTCCTCGCGCAGGACGCCGGGGCGCTCGCCCTGGTCGTTGTTGAGGATGCCGGCGATGCGGCGGTCCTCGTCGGCGAGGACGCCCGGCTCGATGCGCGCGCCCGTGTCGCCCTGCTCGAGCACGCGCTCGGCGGCGGCCTGGCCGGCGCGCCGGCCGAACACGATCGTCTCCATCAGCGAGTTGCCGCCGAGGCGGTTGGCGCCGTGGATCGAGACGCAGGCGACCTCGCCGGCGGCCCACAGGCCCGGCACGATCGTCTCGCCCCAGAGGTCGCAGTCGACGCCGCCCATCATGTAGTGGGCGCCCGGGCGGACCGGGATCGGCGTCTCGATCGGGTCGACGCCGGCGTAGTCGATCGCCAGCTCGCGCGAGCCCGGCAGGCGCGACTTGATCTTCTTCCAGCCGAGGTGGGTGAGGTCGAGCAGCACGCAGCCGTCGACGCCGCGGCCGTCCGCGATCTCCTTCCACTCCGCGCGGGAGACGACGTCGCGCGAGGCGAGCTCCATCGCGTTCGGCGCGTCGCCGGCCATGAAGCGGTCGCCGTCCTTGTTGCGCAGGTAGCCGCCCTCGCCGCGGCAGCCCTCGGTGATCAGGACGCCGTTGCTCTTGAGGGTGGTCGGGTGGAACTGCAGGAACTCCATGTCCTTCAGCGGCACGCCGGCGCGCCAGGCGAGGCTCATGCCGTCGCCCGTGCAGGCGAAGGCGTTCGTGGTGCCGTAGTACATGCGCCCGACGCCGCCCGTCGCGAGGATCACGTGGTTGGCCTCGATCGCGTGCAGGCCGCCCTTCTTCGTGTCCCAGGCGATGACGCCGGCGCAGCGGCCCTCGTCGACGACGACCTGCGTGGCGAAGAACTCCTCGTAGACCTTGACGTCGTGCTTGACCAGCTGCTCGTACAGCACGTGGATCAGGACGTGGCCCGTGATGTCCGCCGAGTAGACGGTGCGCGGGGCGCCCGCCGCGCCGAACGGGCGCTGGGCGAGCTTGCCGTCGGCGGCGCGCGTGAAGATCGCGCCCATGTGCTCGAGCTCGTAGATGTCGTTCGGGGCCTCCTGCGCGAACACCTCGATCGCGTCCTGGTCGCCCAGGTAGTCGGAGCCCTTGATGGTGTCGAAGG
>JBEGMS010000134.1:0-5947 GCA_041182985.1 Actinomycetota bacterium | reverse complement strand
CACCTTCCTCAACCCCCACGTCTACCTCGACACCGTGCTCCTGCTCGGCACGATCGGGGCCTCGTTCGGCGACCAGCGCTGGTGGTTCGCGCTCGGCGCCGCCCTGGCCAGCGCGATCTGGTTCTCCGGGCTCGGCTTCGGGGCGCGCCTCCTGACCCCGCTGATGGCCCGCCCCGCCACCTGGCGCGTCCTCGACGCCGCGATCGGCGTCGTGATGCTCGCGATCGCGATCCTGCTGGTGCGCTCGGTCGTCGCCTAGGCCCGCGCCGCGGCGAGCGGGTAGCGTGTGGGCATGTTCGAACTCGAGACCCTGCCCAACGGCGCGCGCATCCTGTCCGCCCCGATGCGCGACGCCGCGTCCGTCGCCGTCGTGATCGCGATCAGCGCCGGCTCGCGCTGCGAGACGCCCGCGGTGGGCGGCATCGCGCACTTCGCCGAGCACATGATGTTCAAGGGCACCGAGCGGCGCCCGACCGCCCGCGACATCTCCCAGGAGATCGACGGCATCGGCGGCGAGTTCAACGCCTTCACCGGCAAGGAGCTGACCGCGTACTACGTGAAGTGCGCGGCGGCCGACGGCGGCACCGCGCTCGACGTCCTCGCGGACATGGTCCTCCACTCCCGCTTCGACCCCGAGGAGGTCGAGCGCGAGAAGGGCGTGATCGTCGAGGAGATCAACATGTACACCGACACGCCGCGCGACATCGTCGGCCAGGTGTACGACACCGCCCGCTACGGCGACACGCCGATCGGCCGGCCGATCATCGGCACCAAGGAGACGGTGCGGGCGGCCACCCCGGACACCTTCCGGGACTACCTCGGCACCTGGTACCGGCCCGAGCGGATCGCGGTCGGCCTCGGCGGCGGCGCCGACCCCGCGCTGGTCGAGGCGGTGCGCGAGCGCTTCGGCGCCCTGCCCGGCGACCCCACGCCGCCCCTGCCCGAGACCGTCGTGCCGGCGATCGACGCCCCGATCGTGGCGATCGAGTCGCGCGACGGCGACCAGGCCCACATCGTGCTCGGCGTCGGCGGGATGCCGGCCTCCGACCCGGACCGCTACCCGATGGCCGTCTGGCAGGCCGTGCTCGGCGGCGGCATGTCGTCGCGCCTCTTCACCGAGGTGCGCGAGCGCCGCGGGCTCGCCTACTACGTGTTCGGTCGCAATGCGGCCTACACCGACACGGGCTCGTTCGCCGTGCAGGCCGGCGTCGACCTGGCCCGCGTCGACCTCGCCGTCGAGACGATCGCCGCCGAGCTGCGCCGCATGGCCACCGAGCCCGTCGGCGCGGACGAGATCGCGAAGGCCAAGCGCTACCTGATCGGCCGCACCGTCCTCGGCCTCGAGGACCCGCGCGGGCGGATCATGTTCGGGCTGCGGCGGGAGCTCCTCGAGGACGGCTGGGTCGACCTCGACGCGGTCGTGCGGGGCATCGAGGCCGTCACCGCCGATGACCTCCTGCGCGTCGGCGAGCGCATCGTGCGGCTCGACCGCGCCGTGCTCGCGGCGGTCGGCCCGCTCGACGACCCCGAGGCGCTGCGCGCCGCGCTGGGCGCCTAGGCCCCCGTAGACTGCCGCCGTGGACCTCGCCGCCGACGTCGCGCGCCAGATCGCGCGCCTGGACGCCCTGATCGAGGAGCTCGGCGGCGGCGGCGCGCGGATCGACCCGCACACGCACCTCGGCCTCGACGAGGACGGGATGGCGCAGACGCTCGAGGAGCTGCTCGGCCACATGGACGCGGCCGGGGTGTCGACGGCGGCGACCTTCCCCCTCCACGACCCGGACCGCGGCGAGGACTACCGCGTCCCCAACGACCGCGTGCTCGAGTGGTGCGCGACCTCCGGCGGGCGCGTGATCCCGTTCTGCCGGCTCAGCCTCGACGGCGACCCCGCCCCCGAGGCCGAGCGCGCGGGTGCAGCTTGATGCCGCGCGCGCCCAGGCCTTCCAGCTCGACGACGACCGCCTCGACCCGGTCTTCCGGGTGGCGGCGGAGCACCGCATCCCGATCCTGATCCACGCCGGGCGCGGCATGCCGCCGATCGGCGAGGAGCTCGCCGCCCAGGCGGCCCGCAACCCCGACGCGCTCCTGATCCTCGCGCACGCCGCGATCGTCGACCAGGACCGGATCGCCGAGCGCGTCGCCGGCATGCCCAACGTGGTCTTCGACAGCTCGTGCTGGAGCCCGATCGACCTGCACGCCCTGCTCACGCGGGTCCCGCCCGAGCAGCTCGTGTGGGCCTCCGACCTGCCGTACGGCACGCAGCGCGAGGCGCTGCTCCTGACCCTCGCGGTCCTGCACGAGACGGGCGCGTCGCCCGCGCAGGTCGAGGCCGTCCTCGGCGGCACCTCCGCGCGCATCCTCGCCGGCGAGCACGCCGTGCTGTCGGACCGGCCGATCGCCGCCCGCGAGCGGCCCGTCAACCTCGCCCGCCAGCGCCTCGGCGGCTACCTCGTCGCGCTCCTGCCCGCCATCTGGGCCCGGCGGCCCGACTGGGTCGGCCACTTCGGGCTCGCCGGGAACGTCTGCCGCGACGCCGAGGACGAGCTCGGCCCGCTCGGCGGGCTGATCGCCCTCGCCTCGGCGACCTGGGACGACGCGCTCGCCCGGGCCGCCGCCATCCGCGGCGAGCCCACCCTGGACGACGTGCGCGTCACCTTCGAGCTCCTGCTCGCCGCCTGGGTGATGTCCTACTCGCCGCGCACGCAGGAGCGCTGGGAGGCCCTCGCATGATCGCCACCGTCGTCCTCGCCGCCGGCCGCTCGGAGCGGTTCGGCTCCCCCAAGCTGCTCGCCGAGTGGTGGGGTCGCCCGCTCGTCGAGCGCGCCCTCGAGGTGGCGCCGCCCGGCCCGCGCGTGGCCGTGATCGGCACCCACACGGCCAAGCTGCTGCCCGTCTTCCAGGCGCACGGCTTCCAGTGCATCCGCAACCCCAAGCCGCAGCGCGGCCAGTCGTCGTCGCTCAGGCTCGCGCTCGACGTGATGCCCGCGGAGGTCGACGCGGTCCTCGTGCTGCTCGGCGATGCGCCGGCCGTGCCGCCGTTCGTGGTCGAGCGCGTGCTCGTCGCCTACCGGCGCCTGAACCGCGCCGTCACCGCCTCCTACGACGGGCGCACCGCGCCGCCCGTGATCATCCCGCGCGCCGACTGGGACCGCATCGACGCCGAGGGCGACCGCCCCGGCGAGCACCTCGCGCCCGAGCCGGTCGACATGAGCGACCTGCAGGAGGGCGGCGAGGACGTCGACGTCCCCGAGGACCTGTTCCGGCTGGCGGCCAAGCGCGCCGGCGTGGAGCTCGTCGAGCCCGCCGACCAGGCGGAGCTCGATGCGCGCCTCGACGATCCGACGCCGTTCGCCGTGCGCCTGCGGCGGCGCAAGGCGGCCGGCGCGGAGCGCCTCGCCGTCACGCCCCTCGCCCTCGAGAAGCTCGCCCTCGAGCACTTCCGGGGCAGCGAGGTCATCGCCCGCGTGGGCGACGAGTACGTCGGCCTGCTCGGCTGACGTCCCGCCCGAGGACTACGGCTTCTTCGGGCAGGTGAGGGTCGTCTTGCCCTTCTGCTTGCCCTTCTTGACCGTGGTCGACTTGACCTTCTTGGCCGGGCACGACTTCAGAACCTTGAGGCTGCGCAGGTCGGGGCGCACGGCGAGCGTGTGCGGCGAGAAGCTGGTCTGGTACGTGAAGAAGATCCCGTCGAGGCCGTTCATGGTGGTGCGCGTGAAGGTCGCGGACGGCGCGGTGGCGCCGTTGTTCACCATCGACAGGAAGCCGTCGATGGCGGCCGACGGCACGCCCGAGAACGCCTCCTCGGGGATGCCCATCAGAGCCAGCGCCGCGAGCGGGACGAAGCCCTTCGCGAATCCGTCGGGAGTCGCCGGGTTGCCGTCGCCGCAGCCGGTGACCTTGAACTGGACGCCGCTCGTCGAGGGTGCCGGCGGGTTGAACGTGTGCGCGTTCGTGCCGAAGAACGAGCCGGTGAAGGCCGACAGCGCGGTCGCCACGAGCGGGTTGGTGCTGCCGGTGACGATGTCGACCATCGAGATGCCGCGCGGCGCCGCGGTGGCGCAGGACGAACCGTCCTCGGGCCAGCGCACGGTGGCCACAGTGCCGCGCACGGTCACGCGCTGCCCGGAGAAGGCGACATCGGGGTCATCGAGGGCGCCGATCAGCTGCGACGGCGCGCCGACGCTGGTCGGCATGTCGAGGACGATCTCGAGCCGGCTGCCGCGCGGGATCCAGCGCTCGACGTCCTGGAGGCGCGGATTCGCGGGGTCGGGCGCGTGCTGCAGGGACACGGTGACGTGGTTGAGCCCCGTCAGCCCACCCTGCGAGCGGTAGTAGTTGCAGACCCGCACCTCGGGCGGGAACGCGGCCCAGTCGGCGCGCGGCGCCTTGAAGCGCGCCGACACGACCGTGGCGACGCCGACGACGGCGGGCTTCGGGTAGGCGCCGTCGCAGGTGTCGGGACCGGCGGTCGGGGCCGCCGCCGGAGCGGTCGGGAGGTTGGCCGACAGGTCGGGCAGGGGGATTCCGGGAATCTGACGCGACGCGCGCTCCGCGGTGGCGGGACCGACGGCGACGAGCGAGGCGACGGCGAGCGCCGCGGTGGTGATCAGGCGAATGCGCATGGGCGCCATCCTACCAGCGGGCTCCGGGCGGTCGCGGGCCGTGGTCAGCCGTCGTACATGTGGTGGCGCTCGAGCACCTGCAGGAGGTCCACCAGGAACGCGTCGCGGCGGCGCTGGAGCTCGGCGATCGTGCGGCCCGCGGCCGCCTCGTCGCACCCTTCGACCATCGCGTTGCGCAGCTCGGGGGTGAGCGGGGGCGCCTCCAGCCGCGTCCACGGCTCGAGCAGGGAGTCGCCGAAGTGGTCGAGCATGTGCGCCATGCCGCCCTCGCCGCCCGCGAGGTGGAAGGTCAGGCCGACGCCCATCTGGGCCCAGCGCACGCCGGGGCCGTAGACGAGCGCGGTGTCGCACTCCTCCACCGTCGCCTCGCCGTTGGCCACCATGTGCAGGAGCTCGCGCCAGACGGCGTCCTGCAGGCGGTTGGCGACGAAGCCGGGCAGCTCGTTCGAGCAGCGCAGGGCCTTCTTGCCGGCCCGGGTGTAGAAGTCGAGCGCCCAGTCGACGGCGGCGGGGTCGGTCAGCTCGCCGCCGACCACCTCGACGAGCGGGACGAGGTAGGGCGGGTTGAAGGGGTGCCCGACGACGAGCCGCTCCGGGTGGGCGGCCGCGCCCGCCATGTCCGTCATCCGGAAGCCGGACGTGCTGGACAGGATCGGCACGCCGGGGTCGGCTGCGGCGTCCAGCCGGCCGAGCAGCTCGATCTTGAGGTCGAGCACCTCGGGGCCGCTCTCCTGGATCACGTCGGCCTGCTCGGCGACCTCCTCCGCGGTCGCGAGCACGCGCAGCCGGTCGCGGGAGGCGCCGGCGGCGAGGCCGAGCCGCTCGAGCGACGGCCAGGCGATGTCATGCAGGCGCGCGAGCCGCTCCGCGGCGTCGGGGCCCGGGTCCCACGCCACCACGTCGTAGCCCTGCGCGAGGAACCTGGCGGCCCAGCCGCCGCCGATCACGCCGGTGCCGATCACGCCGACCGTGCGCACGTCGGCCGGGCTCGTCTTCGGGGTCCAGGGCATCGCCGCTCCCTCCTCGGAGGGGGAGCCTACTCGCAGTCGCAGTCGTCGCAGATGCGCCGCAGCTCGCGGCGCAGGGACTCCGGGCAGGGCTCGGCGCAGGCCTCGCGCACGACGGTGCGCACCTCGGCCTCGAGCGAGTAGCAGCGCGCGCACGTCGGACACTCGGCGAGGTGCGCCTCGACGGTCCGCACCTCCTCGACGGAGAGCGCGCGATCGACGTAGGCCTGCATGCAGCGCTCGGCGTGCACGCACGGCTCGGGGCGGGTCTCGGCGCTCACGCCGCGTCCTCCCCGGCCGCGTCGGCGAGGGCCTTCT
>JBEGMS010000133.1:0-17121 GCA_041182985.1 Actinomycetota bacterium | reverse complement strand
CCGCGCGACCGCGCCGTCGGGGAGGACGACGACGGCTGAGAGGGCGTGGTTGACGGTGAAGCCGTACTTGAGGCAGTGCGCGCCGCCCGCGTTCTCGGCGAGGTTGCCGCCGATCGTGCAGACCTGCTGGCTCGAGGGGTCGGGCGCGTAGTAGAAGCCGTGCGGGGCGACCGCCTCGGTGATCGCGAGGTTGGTGACCCCGGGCTGCACGGTCACGCGGCGGTTGGGCAGGTCGACCGCGAGGATCTCGCGCATCCGGGCGAGGCCGATCACGACGCCCTCGGCGCGCGGCATCGCCCCGCCCGAGAGCCCCGAGCCGGCGCCGCGCGCGACGAAGGGCACGCCGAGCTCGTGGCAGGCGCGCACGACGGCGGCCACCTCGTCGGTGGTGGCGGGCAGGACCACGAGGCCCGGCCGCTCGCGCTGGTTGGTGAGCCCGTCGCACTCGTAGGTGCTCAGCTGCGCCGGGTCGGACAGCACCCAGACGGGCCCGACGATCGCGCGGGCGCGCTCCGCCAGGGTGCCGAGCCGGTCCGTCGTCTGCGTGGCCGCCATCGACCGGCAGGGTACCGGCTAGCGGGAGGGCAGGCCGAGCGCGTCGCGGACGAGCCGCTCCTGCTCGATCAGGTGGTCGGGCGGGTAGCCCTCCGACGGGCTGGCCCGCCACGGGCGGCCGGCGTAGCGCAGCCGCACGCCCGGGGCGGCCATCTCCAGGCGGTGCCGGATCGAGCGCCACGCGCCCATGTTGGCCGGCTCCTCCTGGGCCCAGACGAGCTCCTCGAGGTTGGGGTACCAGGAGAGGACGCGCGAGAGGGTCTCCGTCGGGAACGGGTAGAGCTGCTCGAGGCGGATCACGGCGACGCCGCGGTCGGGCGCGTAGTCGGGGTGCTTCTTGATGTCGTAGAAGACCTTGCCCGAGCAGAGGATGGCCTGCGAGACGTCGTCGCGGAAGTCCTTCACGTCCGGGTCGTCGAGGATGCGCGTGAAGGCGCCCTCGCTGAGGTCCTCGAGGCTCGACGAGGCCTCCTTCAGGCGCAGGAGCGACTTCGGGGTCATCACGATCAGGGGACGCCGCTCGGGCGCCAGCGACTGGCGCCGCACGAGATGGAAGAACTGCGCGGCCGTCGTCGGGTAGGCGATGGTGCAGTTGTCCTCGGCGGCGAGCTTGAGGAAGCGCTCGAGCCGCGCGGAGGAGTGCTCGGGGCCGGAGCCCTCGTAGCCGTGGGGGAGGAGCAGCGTCAGGCGGCCCTCGTCGCCCCACTTCGTGCGGCCGCTCATGATGAACTGGTCGACGATCACCTGGGCGACGTTGACGAAGTCGCCGAACTGGGCCTCCCACAGGACGAGGCTGTCGGGGCGGGTCGTCGCGTAGCCGTACTCGAAGCCGAGGCAGCCGGTCTCCGTCAGCGGCGCGTTGTGGATCTCGAAGCCGGCGCGCGCGTCCTTGAGGTGCTGGAGCGGGGTGTAGCGCTCGCCGGTCACGGCGTCGTGGAGGACGGCGTGGCGGTGGGCGAACGTGCCGCGCTCGGAGTCCTGGCCGGTCAGGCGGATCGGCACGCCGTCCTCGAGCAGGGTCGCGTAGGCGAGCGCCTCGGCGTGGCCCCACTCGATGCGGCCGTCCGGCTCGAGG
This sequence comes from Actinomycetota bacterium, assembly GCA_041182985.1. Taxonomy (GTDB): domain Bacteria; phylum Actinomycetota; class Thermoleophilia; order Gaiellales; family F1-60-MAGs149; genus F1-60-MAGs149. Next base: position 15,491 of record JBEGMS010000133.1, on the reverse strand, counting down.
GCGGTGCGGCGGCGCTCGAGGACCTGCGCGAGCTTCTCGTTGACCTGGAAGCCCTCCGGCACCTCGAGCAGCTGCTCGGTCAGGCGCCTGAGCTGGGCGGCGGGGACCTTCGTCTCCACGCTGGTGCGCGACGGCGACGAGAAGGTCGGCATCGGCTCGTCGACGGTGTCGACGCGGATCTCCTCCAGCGCCTGCTTGAGGCGGGCGTGGACGCGCTCGCGCATCTCGTCGACCTCGGCCGGCGTGATCACGCCCTCGGCGATCAGCTTGCTCGCGTAGACCTCGGCGACGGGGGGATGCTCGCGGATCCTGGCGTACATCAGCGGCTGCGTGTACGAGGGCTCGTCGCCCTCGTTGTGGCCCCAGCGGCGGTAGCCGATCAGGTCGACCACGACGTCCTTGCCGAAGCGGCCGCGGTAGGCCATCGCCAGGCGGATGGCGGAGCGGCAGGCGTCGACGTCGTCGGCGTTGACGTGGATGATCGGCACGTCGTAGCCCTTGGCGATGTCGGAGCAGTGGCGCGTCGAGCGGCCCTCGCTCGGGTTCGTCGTGAAGCCGACCTGGTTGTCGGCGATCAGGTGCAGCGACCCGCCGACGCGGTAGCCGTCGAGCTGCTGCAGGTTGAGCGTCTCGGCCACGACGCCCTGCCCGGGGAAGGCCGCATCGCCGTGGATCTGGATCGCCAGCGCGCGGGTCGGGTCCGTCTGGGTCGCGCTCGGCGGCGCCCAGTCGGTCTGCAGCGCGCGCGTGCGGCCCATCACCACCGGGTTGATGAACTCGAGGTGGGAGGGGTTCGGCAGGAGCGCGAGGCGCACGTCGCGCGCCACGCCTGGCTCGACCTCGAGCTGGCGCGCGCCGTTCGCGCCGTAGTGGTACTTGACGTCGCCGGTCCCGCCGGACGGCATCAGCGTGTGCACGTTCGTCTCGGTCTCGCCCGCGAACTCGGCGAGGATCTGGGCGTACGGCAGCCGCAGGATGTGGGCGAGCACGTTGAGGCGTCCGCGGTGGGCCATGCCGATCGTGACGTCCTCCACGCCGTCGCGGGCCGCGAGCAGCACGGCCTCGTCGAGCAGCAGGATCATCGTGTCGAGGCCCTCGATCGAGAACTGCTTCGTGCCGATGAACGTGCGGCGCAGGAACGCCTCGAGGCCCTCGACCCGGAGCAGCCGCACGAGCTCGCGGCGGCGCTCCTCCGGGCTGCCCGGCAGCCAGAAGGCGCGCGACTCGATCGCCTCGCGCAGCCAGACGCGCTCGCGGTGCGAGCGCAGGTGCTCGATCTCGTAGGCGACCGGGCCGCAGTAGATCGCGCGCATCTCGTCGATGACGTCGCCGAGGGTCTCGCCCGCGGTGTACGTGCGCAGCGGCGTCGCGGGGACGGCGTCCAGGGCGCGCCGGTCGAGCCCGAGGAAGGCGGGGTCGAGGGCGGGGTCGCCGGGCGGCTCGGAGCCGAGCGGGTCGAGGTGCGCGGCGAGGTGCCCGTGCGTGCGGTACGCCTTGACCGTCGACATGCCGGCGCTCATGTACGTCAGGAGCTCCTCCGGCGTGACGCCGCTCGGGAGCGGCCCGATCGCGTCCGGGGAGTCGATGCGCGGGCGCCACGTTCCGGTGGTGTCCGCGGCCAGCGGATCGGCGTCAGCGCTCTTCCCGGAGGTGGTCGACATGGTTCTGACGCCGCTCCCCAGCGGGGGTCGCCCCGCGTCCCACGGCGTACTCGCAGGGTAGCGCGCATCACCCCCTTCGCGGGTTTGGGTCCGGTGGCCCGGTCCGGGGCCGTGCTACCGTCCGCCGCGCCGATGGGCAAGCGACTGATCATCACGGAGAAGGCGAGCGTCCAGCGCGACGTCGTGGGTGCGCTGCCCGGGACGTTCGCGAAGAAGGGCGACCTCTTCGAGAGCGACGACTACGTCGTCGGCGCCGCCTCGGGCCACCTCGTCGAGCAGCTCGAGCCCGACGAGTACGACGCGCGCTACAAGCGCTGGAAGTTCGAGGACCTGCCGATCATCCCGCCGGAGCAGCGCTACGAGGCGCGCGGCGAGCGGGCGGTCAAGCAGCTCGCCGTCCTGCACAAGGCGATGAAGCGCAAGGACGTCGACATCATCGTCAACGCCTGCGACGCCGGCCGCGAGGGCGAGCTGATCTTCAAGCTGATCTACCAGACCAGCGGCGTCGACAAGCCGATCGAGCGGGCCTGGTTCTCGTCGATGACGAAGGGCGCGATCCGCGACGCCTTCGAGCACCTGCGCGACGACCAGCAGATGAAGCCGCTCGAGGCCGCCGCCCGCGCCCGCGAGACGGCGGACTGGCTGGTCGGCTACAACGCGACGCGCGCCGCCACCGTCAAGGTCGGCTCGCCGCGCAACCCGATCCCGCTGGGGCGCGTGAAGACGCCGACCCTGGCCCTGATCGCGCGCCGCGACGAGGAGATCGCCACGTTCGTGCCGGTGCCGTACTGGGAGGTCCACGCGGACTTCGCGAGCCAGGCCGGGCAGCCCTACGGCGGCCGCTGGTTCCGCGGCACGGACAAGACGCTGCCGAGCGCCGAGGAGGCCGAGCGGGTCGCCGCCGCCGCGCGCGCCGCGGCCGAGGCCCGGGTCGTGCGCGTCGAGAAGCGCCCCCGCGTCGAGCAGCCGAAGCTCCTGTTCGACCTGACCCAGCTGCAGCGCGAGGCCAACGGCCAGTTCGGCTTCACGGCGAAGCGCACGCTGGCCGCGGCCCAGGCGCTCTACGACACGCACAAGCTGCTGACCTACCCGCGCACCAACTCGAAGTACCTGACCACCGACATGATCCCCACCCTCAAGGGCATCGCGGCGGAGGTCGGCCGCGCCGACCCCGCCTACCGGGCGGCCGGGGAGTACGTGGCGGGCCTCGCGGAGCTCCCGCTCGGCCGCGTCGTCGCCGACGACAAGGTCGGCGACCACCACGCGATCATCCCGACCGAGGGCACTCAGGACCTGTCCGCGCTCGGCCCCGACGAGCGCAAGATCTACGACCTCGTCGCGCGCCGCTTCCTGGCGGCCTTCCACCCGCCGGCCCGCAAGGAGGTCACCTCCGTCGACACCGAGGCCGGCGGCGAGCTGTTCCGCTCGTCGGGCACCGTGATCGTCGAGCCCGGCTTCCTCGCCGTCTACCGCGACGCGCCGCCGGCCGAGCCGAAGGCGCCCGGCGAGGACGAGGAGGAGACCGAGGAGGAGGCCTCCGAGCGCACGCTCCTGCCGGCGCTGAACGAGGGCGAGGCGAGCGCGATCCGCGACGTCGAGGTGCTGGCCAAGCACACGACGCCGCCCCGCCACTACACCGAGAACTCGCTGCTCCTGGCCATGGAGACGGCCGGCAAGCTGGTCGACGAGGAGGAGCTCGCCGAGGCGATGCGCGACTCGGGCCTCGGCACCCCGGCGACCCGCGCGCAGACGATCGAGGACCTGATCACGAACCGCTACATCGAGCGCGAGGGGCGCCAGCTGCGCGCGACGCCGAAGGGCCTCGCGGTGATCCGGATGCTCGGCGACCACGACCTCACGAGCCCGGCCCTGACCGGCGAGTGGGAGCACCGCCTGCAGCGGATCCAGGAGGGCGCCGAGTCGAGCGAGGCGTTCATGAGCGACATCCGCTCGTACACGACGAAGATCGTCGAGTGGTTCTCCGACAAGGACCGCGACGCGATGAAGATCGAGCGGCGCCTGATCGGGCCGTGCCCGTGGTGCGACGGCGACATCGTCGAGATGCCCGTCTCGTACTCGTGCACCTCCTACAAGTCGAAGAAGGAGCCGGGCTGCGGGTACACGATCTGGCGCCAGCAGGGCACCAAGGAGATCACGCCCGAGGAGGCCGAGGAGCTCGTCCGCCGGAAGATCGACCCGGCCACCCTCGCCGCCGCCGGCGTGCGCGAGCTCGGCGCGCACCCCGAGACGGGCCTGCTCGTGACGGCGCGGATCGGCCGCTACGGCCCGTACGTGACGGAGGCCCTGCCCGAGGACGCCCCGGCGAAGGCCAAGGGCCGCACCGCCTCGCTCCTGAAGGGGATGGAGTTCGAGCAGGTCACGCTCGACGACGCCGTGCGCCTGCTGACCCTGCCGCGCACCCTGACCGCGTCGGACGGCGAGGAGATCATGGTCGCCAACGGCCGCTACGGGCCGTACATCAAGAAGGGCGCCGAGACGCGCTCGCTCGGCTCCGAGGACGAGCTCTTCACGCTCACCGTGGAGCAGGCCGAGGAGATCCTCGCGAAGCCCAAGGAGCGCCGCGGGCGCGGCGGCCAGCCGCAGAGCCTGCGCGAGCTCGGGCCCGATCCGGAGTCCGGCGGCACGATCGCCCTCAAGGCGGGCCGCTACGGGCCGTACGTGACCGACGGCGAGACGAACGCCTCGATCCCGAAGGACGTCCTGCCCGACGCGGTCACCCCGGAGATGGCCGCGCAGCTCCTCGCCGAGCGGCGGGCCAAGGGCCCGGCGCCGAAGAAGCGCGGCGCCCGCGCGCCGAAGGGCTGAGCCGGCGCTAGGGTGGGCGCATGCGCCGCGTCGCTCCGATCGCGCTGCTCGCCCTCGCGCTCCTCGGCGCCTGCGGCGGCGGTGACGGGGGCTCGACCGCGGCGGGCGGGCCCACGGCGCTCGAGGTCGAGCTCTGGCCGGCGGGCGAGGGGCGCGGCACGGCGGTCAGCGCGACCCTGACCTGCGACCCCGCGGGCGGCGACCTGCCCGACCCGGCCGCGGCCTGCGCCGCGCTCGCCGCCGAGGTCGGCGCGCTCGACCCGGTGCCGCCGGACATGGCCTGCACGGAGATCTACGGCGGGCCCGAGCAGGCGCGCATCACGGGCACCGTCGACGGCGAGGCTCTCGACGTGACCCTCGGCCGCGGGAACGGCTGCGAGATCGACCGCTGGGAGCGGCTCCTGCCGATCCTACCCGCCTACGAGCCGGTGCCCGTGTAGGGGCTAGCGCGCCTCGATCGCCCACGCCGCCCGGTATGCGCCGAGCACGTCCGCGGCGGTCCAGCGGTGCGGCGCCACCGTGATGAAGTAGTCCTCCATCGCGGCCTCGGCGAGCTCCGGCAGCGCGTCCTCCTCGACGCCCGTCGAGCGCAGCGTCGGGAAGCCGATCTCGCGCAGCAGCGCCTGCGCGGCGGCCACGGCGCGCGACCCGTCGCCGCGGCCCGCGTCGGGCCAGCCCATCGCGTCGGCGATGCGGTCGAACAGCTCGGGCTCGGCCGTGCGGTCGACGTCCATCGTCTCGGCGAGGACGAGGCCGATCGTGAGGCCGTGCGGCAGGCCGTAGCGGCCGCCGATCGACTGCGCGATCGAGTGCTCGGAGCCGCAGTCGGCGATGTTCATGCAGAGGCCGCCGAGGAGCGAGCAGGCGGCCATCCGCGAGCGGGCGCCGGCGTCGGCGCCGTTCGCGATCGCGGCGGGGAGGGCCTCGACGCCGTAGCGGATCGACTCGAAGGCGATGCCGTTGCCGATCGGGGTGCGCGCCGTGACGGCGACGGCGGCGATCGCCTGGGCGATCGCGTCGATGCCGGCGTACATCGTGGGCGCGGGGGGCAGGCCGTGGGTCAGCTCGGGGTCGACGATCGCGTAGCGGGCGCGCACGGTGGGGTGCGCGATGCCGGCCTTGCGGTGCGTCTCGGAGTCGGTCACGACGATGCCGCCCGACACCTCCGAGCCCGTGCCCGAGGTGGTGGGGACGGTGATGAAGAGGGTCGGCCAGTCGCGGTGCTCGGCCCGGCCCGCCGCCCAGTCGGCGTACGGCTGGCCGCTGCCGTGCACGAGCCGCGCCGCCTTGGCGGTGTCCATCGCCGAGCCGCCGCCGACGGCCACGATCGCGTCGGCGCCCGCGTCGGTCAGGGCCTGCGCGCACGAGGCGACGTCGTCGGTCGTCGGCTCGCCCGGCTCCTTGACCCACTGCGAGACGGTGCCCGGCGCCTTGGCGAGGGCCGCGCTGATCGCGGGGTGGTCGACCATGGCGCGGTCGATCACGACCACCGTGCTCGTGGCGCCCTCGGCGGCCAGGAACTCCGGCAGGCGGGCGATCTCGCCGTCGCCGAAGCGGATCTTGATGGGCAGGTGGTTGCCGAAGGGCGCGAGCGGCTCGAGCATGGGGTCGTCTCCTCCTCTGTGCGGAGGGGAGGCTAGTCGATCCCGCCGCCCCGTCGGGGCGGCGGGACCGGCCTCAGCCGACGGTCAGCTCGTCCCAGTGGACGGCCGGCTCGAGCGCGACCTGGAGGGCCTCCTCGAGGGTGGCCACGGGATGCACCGTCAGCTCGGCGAGCACCTCCGCGGGCACGTCCTCGAGGTCGCCCTCGTTGCGCTTCGGGATGATCACGTCGGTGACGCCCGCCCGGTGGGCGGCGAGCACCTTCTGCTTGATGCCGCCGACGGGCAGGACGCGGCCGCGCAGCGTGACCTCGCCGGTCATCGCCACGTCGGGGCGCACGTGGCGCCCGGTCAGGAGCGAGACGAGCGCGACCGACATCGTGACGCCGGCCGAGGGCCCGTCCTTGGGCACGGCCCCGGCGGGGACGTGCAGGTGGAACTGGCGCTCCTCGAACTGGCGGCTGTCGATGCCGTAGTGCGCGGCGTTCGAGCGCACGTGCGTCAGCGCGATCGTGGCCGACTCGCGCATGACGTCCCCGAGCTGGCCCGTCAGGGTGGGGCCGCCCGTGCCGGGGTGGGCCGAGGCCTCGACGAAGAGGACGTCGCCGCCCACGCTCGTGACCGCGAGGCCGGTGGCCACGCCGGCCACGCCGGTGCGCTCCGCCACCTCGTCGTGGTACTTGGCGCGGCCGAGGTCGCGCTCGACGTCGTCCGGGCCGATCGCGATCGGGGCCGTGGCCTCGCCGGCGGCGAGGCGCGTCGCGGCCTTGCGCAGGAGCGTGCCGAGCTGGCGCTCGAGGGTGCGCACGCCCGCCTCGCGGGTGTGGTCGCGGATCACCTTGCGGATCGCCTCCTCGGAGACGCTGGCCTCGTCCTCGAGCAGGCCGTTGCGGGTGCGCTGGCGCGGCACCAGGTAGCCGGAGGCGATGGCGACCTTCTCGTCGTCGGTGTAGCCGTCGAGGGTGATCACCTCGAGCCGGTCGTAGAGGGCCGCCGGGATCTGCTCGGCCATGTTGGCCGTGGCCAGGAAGAGGACCTGCGAGAGGTCGACCTCGACGTCGAGGTAGTGGTCGCGGAAGGTCGAGTTCTGGGCGGGGTCGAGCACCTCGAGCAGCGCGCTCGACGGGTCGCCGCGCCAGTCCGAGCCGAGCTTGTCGACCTCGTCGAGGAGGATCACCGGGTTCATCGTGCCGGCGTCGCGGAGGGCGCGCACGAAGCGGCCCGGCATCGCGCCGACGTAGGTGCGCCGGTGTCCGCGGATCTCGGCCTCGTCGCGGACGCCGCCGAGGGCGACGCGCACGAACTCGCGCCCGAGGGCGCGGGCGATCGACTCGCCGAGCGAGGTCTTGCCGACGCCGGGCGGGCCGACGAGGGCCAGGATCACGCCGGCCTTGCCGTCCTCGATCTCGCGCTCCCGCCGGAACTTGCGCACGGCGAGGTGCTCGACGATGCGCTCCTTGACGTCGTCGAGGCCGGCGTGGTCGGCGTCGAGGATCGCGCGGGCGCCCTGGACGTCGCCCGACTCCTCGCTGAGGACGCCCCACGGCACCTCCAGCAGGGTGTCGAGGTAGGTGCGGATCGTGGAGGCCTCGGGGCCCTGGGCGCCGGCCTCGAGCCGGTCGACCTCGCGCTCGGCCTCGTGGCGCGCCTCCTCGGGCATCCGCGAGTCGGCGATGCGCTGCCGGTAGCGTTCGAACTCGTCGCCGTCCGTGCCCTCGAGCTCGCCGAGCTCCTTGCGGATCGCGTCGAGCTGGCGGCGCAGCAGGTACTCGCGCTGCGACTTCTCCATGCCCTCGGCGACGTCCTCGCGGATCCGCTCGCGCACGGCGATCTCGGCCAGCACGTCGCGCATCCAGGCGGTCACCTTGCGCAGGCGCTCGGCGACGTCGATCGTCTCGAGCAGCTCGAGCTTCTTCTCGTAGGAGAGGTCGGGGGAGAAGCCGGCGGTGTCGGCGAGCGCGCCGGGCTCGTCGATCTGGCGCAGCATCGCGATCACCGGGCGGTTGCCGCGGGCCTCGAGGACCTCCTCGACGACGGCGCGGTACTCGCGGGCGAGCTCGCGCACCGCGTCGCCCGCGTCCTCGGGGTCGGGGCGCTCGGCGACCTCGATGCGCAGGGCGCCGCCGGCGGCCTCGGCACGGCCGAGCTCGGCGCGGTGCAGCGCGCGCAGGGTGACGCCGCGGCTGCCGCCGGGCAGGAGCGCCGGCTCGCCCTCGAGCTGGGCGACGACGCCGATCGTGGCGAAGCGCCCGTCGATGCGGGGGACGAGGACGACGCGGCGCTCGTCGCCGACCTCGTCGACGGCGGCGTTCGCCTCGCCCGAGGCGAGGTCGACGCTGAGCGCCATGCCGGGCAGGACGAGGGCGTCGTCGAGCGGGATCAGGGGCAGGAAGGTGGGCGTTGGATCAGGGCTGGTGCTGTCGTTCACAGGGTCGCTCCGGGGACGGATGCCGATCGGCAGGGGTCAATATCTATTGCTATCACACTCAACGTTTCTCAGCCTATCGCTATTCCCCCGGCGCGCGGACGAATCGGCGATCGCGTCGGGTCGGGTCGGCCACCACCGTAGGGCGCCGGGGCGCGGGCGCGTCGCGGGATCGCCGCCGACCGCGAGCGCCCGTTCGGGAAGGCCGCCGACGGCCCGTCGGCGCCGCCGCATCCCCGTTTGCTCGCGGCCGCTCATCCGCGCCGCTTGCAATTGCGATCAGACAGGACGAGAATCGCCTCCCGGCGATGCAGTTCCCCCGCGGTGCCGGGGCCGACAGAGGAGCACGAGATGGGGATCGTGATCGAGAACGAGTTCACCGTCGCCGCGTCGCCGGCCGACACGTACGCGCTGATGACGGACGTCGAGCGCGTCGCGCCGTGCATCCCCGGCGCGCAGATCACGGGCCGTCGCGACGACGGCGCGTACGACGCGCTGGTGACGATGAAGATGGGCCCGATGAGCCTGTCCTACAAGGGGCAGATCGAGATCGTCGAGCAGGACGACGCCGCCCGCACCGCCGTGATGCGCGCGAAGGCGACGGAGGCCCGCGGCCAGGGCACGGCCCAGGCCACGCTGAGCATGAAGATCACCGAGGCGGACGGCGGGGCGGCCAGCCACGTCGAGGTCGGCTCGGACATCCTCGTCACGGGCCGCGTGGCCCAGATGGGGCGCGGGATCATGACGGACGTCGCCGGTCGGATGATCGGCGAGATGGCCAAGGCGATGGAGGCGACGCTGGTCGCCGGCGCCGAGGCCAAGGCGCGCGGCGAGGAGCCGCCGCCGACCGTGGCCGCGGAGGCCCCCTCGGCCGTCGGCATCGCCGCCGACGTGACGAAGGCGAAGATCAAGGGGATCTTCGGCGGCGGCAAGGACTGAGCAGGAGACCGGAGACTCGAGGCCGGGACGCCCGCGGGCGCCCGGCGGGGAAGGGGTGAGGACGTGCTACCGAGTTCGTTCGAATACGTGGCGCCGACGACCGTCGACGAGGCCGTGCAGGCGCTCGCCGCCGGCGGCGGGGACGCCAAGGTGGTGGCGGGGGGCCAGAGCCTCCTGCCGATGATGAAGCTGCGGCTCGCCGCGCCGGGGACCCTCGTGGACATCAACGGGATCGCCGGCCTCGACGTGCTGGAGGAGGCCGACGGGATGCTGCGCATCGGCGCGCTGGTCCGCCACGGCGACCTCGAGCGCTCCGACCTGATCCGCGACCGCTACCCGATCATCCACGACGCGGCGCGGCACATCGCGGATCCCCTGATCCGCAACCGCGGCACGTTCTGCGGCTCGATCGCCCACGGCGATCCGGCCGGTGACTGGGCCACGGTGGCCTCGGCCCTCAACGCCGAGCTGCACGCGGTCGGCCCCGACGGCCCGGCCGTGCACAGCGCGCGCGACTTCCAGACCGGGATGTTCGAGACGAAGCTGGGCATGGACCAGGTCCTCGTCGAGGCGCGCATCCCGCAGCCCGTCGCGGGCCAGGGCTCGGCCTACCTGAAGGTCGAGCGCAAGGTCGGCGACTACGCGGCCGCCGCGGTCGGCGTGGTCGTCGTCCTCGACGGCGACACCGTCAAGGAGGCCGGCATCGGCCTGACCAACGTCGGCCCCCTGACGATCGACGCCGCCGCCGCGGCGGCGTCCCTGGTCGGGAGGTCGATCGACGACGCGGCCGCCCTCGAGGAGGCCGGCCGGCTGGCCATGGAGGCCTCGGACCCGCCGAGCGACCTGCGCGGCCCGGCCGAGTACAAGCAGGACCTCGTGCGCGTGCTGACCAAGCGCGCGCTCCGGACGGCGGGCGCCCGCGCCCGCGGGGAGAAGGCGTGATGAGCGACAAGACCGTGGTCACCGTGACCGTCAACGGCGAGGAGCAGGAGGCGCTGATCGAGCCGCGCCTCCTCCTCGTCCACCTGATCCGCGAGAGCCTGCACCTGACGGGCACGCACATCGGCTGCGACACCTCGTCGTGCGGCGCCTGCACGGTGCTGCTCGACGGGCGCCCCGTGAAGTCGTGCACCGTGCTCGCCGTCCAGGCGAACGGGCGCGAGGTGACGACCGTGGAGGGCCTCGAGGGCCCCGACGGCCTGCACCCCGTGCAGGAGGGCTTCAAGGAGGAGCACGGGCTCCAGTGCGGCTACTGCACGCCGGGGATGATGATGACCTCGGTGGCGCTGCTCGCCGAGAACCCGAACCCCTCCGAGCAGGAGATCCGCGAGGCCATCAGCGGCAACCTCTGCCGCTGCACCGGCTACGTCAACATCGTGAAGGCCGTGCAGTACGCGGCCGCCAAGGAAGGAGCGACGGCATGACCGCGGCCACCGAGAGCACCGTCCAGGGGGCGATCGGCCAGTCCCCCAAGCGCGTCGAGGACGACCGCTTCATCCGCGGCCGCGGCAGCTACGTCGACGACGTCCAGCTGCCCGGCATGCTGTTCATGGCGATCTACCGCTCGCCGTTCGCGCACGCCACGATCAACTCGATCGACTGCTCGCGCGCGCTGGCGATGCCCGGCGTCCTCGCCTGCATCACCGGCAAGGACCTCGAGGCGCACGGCCTCGCCTGGATGCCGACCCTCGCGGGCGACACCCAGGCGGTGCTGGCCACCGACAAGGTGCGCTTCCAGGGCCAGGAGGTCGTCTGCGTCATCGCCAAGACGCAGTACCAGGCGGAGGACGCCCTCGAGGGCATCGACGTCGACTACGACCCGCTGCCCGTGATCGTCGACCCCAAGAAGGCGATGGACGCGGACGCCCCGATCATCCGCTCCGACCTCGAGGGCAAGGCCGACAACCACATCTTCACGTGGGAGTCGGGCGACGCCGACGCGACCGAGCGGGTCTTCCAGGAGGCCGACGTCGTCGTCAAGCTCGACACGCTCTACCCGCGCATCCACCCGGCGCCGATGGAGACCTGCGGCTGCGTCTCCGACTACAACACGGCGACCGGCAAGATGACGGTGCACCTGACCAGCCAGGCGCCGCACGCCCACCGCACCCTGTTCGCGCTGGTGGCGGGCCTGCCGGAGCAGAAGATCCGGATCATCTCGCCCGACGTCGGCGGCGGCTTCGGCAACAAGGTGCCGATCTACCCGGGCTACGTCGTCGCGACGGCGGCCTCGCTCCTGATCGGCAAGCCGGTCAAGTGGATCGAGTCGCGCTCGGAGAACCTGATCTCCACCGGCTTCGCCCGCGACTACCACATGAGCGGCGAGATCGCGGCCACGAAGGACGGGCAGATGCTCGGCCTGCGGGCCAACGTGCTCGCCGACCACGGGGCGTTCAACGCGCAGGCGCAGCCCTCGAAGTGGCCGGCCGGCTTCTTCAACATCGCCACGGGGTCGTACGACTTCAAGGCGGCCTACTGCAAGGTCGACGGCGTCTACACGAACAAGGCGCCGGGCGGCATCGCCTACCGCTGCTCGTTCCGCGTGACGGAGGCGGCCTACCTGATCGAGCGCCTGGTCGAGAACCTGGCCCTCGAGACCGGCATCGACGCGGCGGAGATCCGGCGCAAGAACTTCATCCAGCCGGACCAGTTCCCGTACCGCTCCCCGATGGGCTGGGAGTACGACTCGGGCGACTACGAGAAGGCCCTCGACATCGCGCTCGACCTCGTCGGCTACGACGAGCTCCGCAAGGAGCAGGCCGAGAAGCGCGAGCGCGGCGAGATCATGGGCATCGGCTTCTCGTCGTTCACCGAGATCGTGGGCGCCGGCATGTCGAAGATCTGCGACATCGCGGGCCTCGCGATGATCGACTCGGCGGAGCTGCGCATCCACCCGACCGGCAAGGGCGTGCTCAAGCTCGGCGTCCAGTCGCAGGGCCAGGGCCACGAGACGACGTTCGCCCAGATCGTCGCCAACGAGCTCGGCATCCCGTCCGACGACATCGCCGTCGAGCACGGCGACACGGACCACACGCCGTACGGCCTCGGCACGTACGCGTCGCGCTCGACCCCGACGGGCGGCGCGGCGACGGCGATCGTGGCCCGCAAGCTCCGCGAGAAGGCGCGCCAGATCGCGGCGCACCTGCTCGAGTGCGCGCCGGACGACCTCGAGTTCGACTCCGGCACGTTCTCCGTGAAGGGCTCCCCGGACCAGAAGAAGACGGTCCAGGAGTGCATTTTCGCGGCGTACCAGGCCGGCCTGCCCGAGGGCATGGAGAACGGCTTCGAGGACGTCACCTACTACGACGCCCCGGAGATGACGTACCCGTTCGGGACGTACATCTGCGTCGTCGACGTCGACAAGGGCACCGGCGAGGTGAAGGTCCGCAAGTTCGTCGCCGTCGACGACTGCGGCACCCGCATCAACCCGATGATCGTGGACGGCCAGATCCACGGCGGCCTGACGCAGGGCTTCGGCACCGCGATGATGGAGCTGATCTCGTTCGACGAGGACGGCAACTGCTTCGGCGGCAACTTCATGGACTACCTGATCCCGACGGCGGTCGAGAGCCCGTCGTGGACGCTCGGGGAGTGCACGACGCCGTCGCCGCACCATCCGATCGGGGCCAAGGGCGTCGGCGAGTCGCCGACGGTCGGCTCGCCCCAGGCGTTCGTGAACGCCGTCGTCGACGCCCTGTCGCCGTACGGGATCACGAACATGGACATGCCCCTGTCGGCCCACAAGGTCTGGAAGGCGCTCCGCGACGCGGGCGTCTCGGACGAGTAGGGACCAGACTGGGAGCGTGAACCGCACCGCCGACATCGCACGGATCGCGGCCGACCTCGCCCTGCGGGGTCGGCCGTACGTGCTCGCGACCGTGGTCCGGGCCGAGGCGCCAGCCTCGGTCCGGCCCGGCGCGAAGGCGATCGTCCACCCGGACGGTCGCGTCGACGGCTGGATCGGCGGCTCCTGCTCGGAGCCGAACGTGGTGCGCCACGCCCGCCGGGCGCTCCTGACCGGCGCGTCGGAGCTCCTGCGGATCGGCCCGGAGGACCTCGAGCCGCCCGCTGGGGTCACGGGCCTGACCACCACCTGCCCCTCCGGAGGGACCGTGGACATCTTCCTCGAGCCGGTCGTGCCGGCCCCGCAGCTCGTCGTCGTCGGCCACACGCCGGTCGCGCACGCCGTGGCGGCGATCGGCGAGGCGATCGGCCACCGCGTCCTGCTCGTCGACGGGCGCGAGGGCCCCGTCGACCTCGCGGCGATGGAGGAGGGCGCGAACGTCGTCGTGGCCTCGATGGGCCACTACGACGAGGACGCCCTCGCGGCCGCCCGCGCCGGCCAGCCCGCCTCGGTCAGCCTGATCGCCTCGCGGCGGCGCGCCGCCGCGGCGCTCGGCCTCCTGCGCGAGCGGGGCGTCGCCGAGGAGCTGATCGCCGCGATCGACACCCGCCCGGGGATCGAGCTCGGCGAGGCCACGCAGGAGGAGATCGCCCTCGCCGTGGTCGCCGGCATCGTGCAGCGTCTGCGCGCGACGGGCGCCGAGCGCCCGCGCACCGCGATCGACCCGACCTCGGGCTCCGAGATCCTCGTCGACGAGACGACCCCGACCGCGGAGCACGAGGGCGTCACGTACTACTTCTCCTGCAACGGCTGCAGGGGGCGGTTCCTCGAGGACCCCGCCCGCTACGTCGGCGCGGCGCCGACCGCCTAGGCCGTCCGGCGGATCCGCGCGGGCCAGGCGCCGACGGCGTCGCCCGGGACGCTCGCGGTCACGCCGATCACCCGCTGGCCGCGGCGCACGACGGCCCGCAGCCGCACCCGGAACGTCCCATCCGCGGCCGTCACGGTCCGCCGGATGGGGCCATCCGACCGGCGCACGTCGACCGCCGTGCCCGCGATCGGCGGGCCGCCGCCCGCGCCCACGATGCGGCCACGCAGCTCGACCACGACCCGATCGCGCTCCGCCCAGCGTCGGCAGCCGGCCGGCGAGGGCTCGACGCAGACCCGCAGCGAGCCCGTGCGCCGGGCGGTCAGACGCTCGCGCCGGATCGCGGAGACGGCGGGCGCCTGCGACGTCGAGAAGGCCCACGCGTGGGCGGTGCCGTCGTCGAACTCGACGAGCCCGGTGTAGGCGGCGTTCTGGGCGAGCGGCGTGATCGGCACCACGATCGCCGAGCCGGGCGGGAGGTACGGCCCCAGCCGGGGGTCGTCGCGGTCGATCCAGCGGACGCGCACGGGGCCGCTCGGCCCGTCCAGCCGGGCGCGGAGCACTCCCGGGTCGTCGTCGGCGCCGCCCCAGCGGTAGACGAGCAGGTTGGGACCGGTCGGCTGCGAGAGGCCGAGGTCCTGGGCGGGGGTGGTGGGCCACTCCTCCGCGATCTCGGCGGCGTAGATGCGGGTGCCGTTGCCCGGGTAGGACGCGGTCTGCGCGATGGCGGGCAGGGTACGCGTGTAGCCCGGGACGGTCGTCGCGCAGACCAGCTGCCCGTCGTCGGCGATGCCCATCGCGGCCAGCGGGGGAGCCATCAGCTGCGCGAGGTGGAGGGGCGCCCGCTCCCAGATGAAGTCGGCCGCCGTCCACGGGTCGGCGGACGCGAGGACCGCGTTGCGGCCGGCCCAGTCGCCCGATGCGGTCCAGCTCGGCGAGGCGGGGTCCTCCTCGTGGGCGATCGATCCCGTCGCGCGCATGTACCGGACGTGGTTCGCGCAGGCCTCTGACCAGTCCGCGCGCAGGGCGATGTCGCCCGGGATCCCGTTCGCGGCGCGCTTGGCGTTGAGCCAGGCGAGGTCGTCGGCGGGCGTGCCGGCGAGAGCCGCGGGCACGAGCGAGAGAGCCGCGGCGGCCGCGACGGTGCCGAGGATGACGCGGACGCGGCGCATGGGCGCCTCACTCTAGGCCCGTCCCCGCAGGCCGTCTGCGGGAAACCCACAGAGCGGTGGGGACTATGCCGTAACAGTATTGACAGATCGGATCGCGAGGCGCACCTTGCGGCTGCAGTTGCAGCCACCCGGGGGGGTTCGATGGACGTCCATGA
>JBEGMS010000132.1:0-7087 GCA_041182985.1 Actinomycetota bacterium | reverse complement strand
GGGACCCCTCCCAGCGCGTCGTGCGCCTCGCCTCGCGCCACGCCGGCGACGTGTTCCTCGAGGGCGAGCTCGGGCGGCGCGAGGCGCTGCGCTACCCGCCGTTCAGCCGGCTCGTGCGCGTGCTGGTCGACGCGCCGGGGGCCGACGCCCCGCTCGCGCTCCTCGACGGGCTCGCGGACGCGCTCGGGCGGATGCTCCCGGATGACGACATCCTCGGGCCGGCGCCCCTGATCCGGCTGCGCGACCGCCACCGCGCGCACCTGATCGTGCGCACCGAGCGGGCCGAGCACGCCGCCCGCGCCGTGCACGCGCTGCTCGCCGACCGCCACGCGCTGCTGCGGCGCGCCGACGCGCGCGTCGCCGTCGACGTGGATCCGCAGAGCGTCTGAGGACGTGCCAGACTACGCGGGTCCGGCGGAAAGGGGCAGACGGTGGTCGACGACCTGGTGAACGACGCGAGGGATCGGATGGCGAAGTCCGTGGAGGCGACGCGCGCCGAGTTCCAGACGGTGCGCACCGGGCGCGCCAACCCGCAGCTCCTCGACCGCATCGTGGTCGACTACTACGGCTCGCCGACGCCGCTCAACCAGCTCGCCGGCGTGCAGACGCCCGACCCGCGCTCGCTGGTCATCTCGCCCTACGACGCGAGCGCCCTCGGCGAGATCGAGCGGGCCATCCAGGAGTCGGACCTGGGCCTGACGCCGTCGAACGACGGCAAGATCATCCGCCTGTCGATCCCGCAGCTGACGGAGGAGCGCCGCAAGGAGCTCGTCAAGGTCGTGCGCCAGATCGCGGAGGACGGCCGCGTAGCCGTGCGCAACGTGCGCCGCGACGCGATCGCCGACATCCAGTCGCTCGCCTCCGAGGTCGGGGCCGACGAGCTGCACCGCGCCGAGGAGAAGGTGCAGAAGCTGACGGACGACCACGTCGGCCAGATCGACGCCGCGCTGAAGCAGCGCGAGGCCGACATCATGGAGGTCTAGCGGGCCCGGACGGGCACGCGGCGCCTCCAGCCGGTACGCTATGCGGGTGATCCGGGGCGCCCCTGCGGGCGAACCCCTCGGGAGATTCCCCCGCCGTGGCCATCCTCGACCGCATCCGCCTGATCCGCCGCCCCGAGACGGGCGCGCCCGAGCCCGGCCTCGCCGAGCACGTGGCGATCATCATGGACGGCAACGCGCGCTGGGCCAAGCAGCGCGGCCTGCCGACCCTCTCCGGTCATCACGCGGGCGTGCGGGCGCTGCGCCGCACCGTCGAGGCCGCCCCGGACCTCGGGATCCGCTCGCTCACGGTCTACGCCTTCTCGACGGAGAACTGGACGCGCCCCGACGACGAGGTGTCCGGGCTGATGGACCTGTTCGCGCGCACGATCGAGCGCGAGTTCATGGACCTGCACCGCCAGGGCGTGCGCATCCGCTTCATCGGCCGCCGCGACCGCGTCAGCTCCCGCATCCGCACGCTGATGGACGACATGGAGGAGCGCACGCAGGCCAACGAGCGGCTCGACCTGTTCGTGGCCTTCGACTACGGCGGGCGCGCGGAGATCGTCGACGCCTGCCGGCGCATCGTCGCGGACGGGCTGCGCCCCGACCAGATCGACGAGACGGCGATCCGCGAGCGGCTCGCCGCCGCCGAGCTGCCCGACCCGGACCTCGTGATCCGCACGTCGGGCGAGCAGCGCGTCTCGAACTTCCTGCTCTGGCACGCCGCCTACGCGGAGTGGACCTTCCCGGAGACGCTCTGGCCCGACTTCGGCGCCGAGGCGCTGCAGGAGGCCGTCGGGGAGTTCGCCACGCGCCGGCGCCGCTTCGGCGGGCGCTAGCCCGGTGGGCAACCTCGCGAGCCGCATCCTCGTCGCGGCGATCCTGCTCCCGCTCGCCCTGGGCGTGCTGTGGCTCGGCGACTGGTACCTGGTCGCCTTCGGGGTGGTCGTCGCGGTGCTGGCCCTGCACGAGCTGTGGACGATGGCCCGCGACCACCGGCCGGTCGTGATCGCCGGCTACGCGGGGGCCGTCGCCGTCGTGCTGGCCGCCGAGCGCGAGGGCCCCGCGGGGATGGCGCTGGTCCTCGCCCCGGCGCTGCTCCTCACCTTCGTGCTCGCCGCCGCCACCGCGCGCGAGGGCGCCTCGGCCCTGACCGCGATGGCGGTCACCGCGTTCGGCGTCGTCTGGGTCGGCGTCGGCCTCGGCAGCGTGGTCGTGCTGCGGGACGGCTCCTTCGACCTCGTGCTGGCCGTGCTGCTCGGCACCTGGGTCGCGGACATCGGCGCCTACGCCGTCGGGCGGCTGATCGGCCGCCGCAAGCTGGCACCCGCGATCTCGCCGGGCAAGTCGGTCGAGGGGTTCATCGCGGGCGTCGTCGCCGGCACCGCGGTCGTCTGGTGGGTCCTCTACGGGCAGGGGATCGTGGGTACATGGGAGGCCCTCGTCGTCGGCCTCGCGGTCGCCGTCGCCGGCCCGTTCGGCGACCTGCTCGAGTCGTACGTGAAGCGCGATCTCGGCGTGAAGGACTCGGGCACGCTGCTCGCCGGCCACGGCGGGGTGCTGGACCGGATCGACGCCATGCTGATCACCGCGCCGGTCGCGCTGTTCGCGCTCTGGCTCGTCGGCGGGGCGTAGGCCGGCGTCCCGGCGGGGCCCCGGCGCTCCGGCCGGTGGCACCATGTGACCCAGATGACCCGGATCTGCCTACTCGGAGCCACCGGCTCGATCGGCCAGCAGGCGCTCGAGGTGGCGGCGGCGAACGACGCCCTCGAGGTGGTCGCGCTGGCCGCCGGCTCGGACGTCGACGGCCTCTGCGCGGCCGCGCGGGCGACGGGCGCCGAGCGCCTCGCGCTGGCCGACCCCGCGGCCGCCGAGCGCGCCGCGGCCGAGCTCGGCCGCCCCGTGGCGGGCGGGCCCGAGGCCGTCGAGGCCCTCGCCCGGGAGGCCGAGGCGGACGTCGTCCTCAACGCCGTCGTCGGCGCCGCCGGGCTGCGCGCCAGCCTCGCCGCGCTCGAGGCGGGCCGCGACCTCGCGCTCGCCAACAAGGAGAGCCTCGTGGCGGGCGGCCCGCTGGTCCTCGCCGCGGCGCGGGCGGGGGGCGGGGCGATCCTGCCCGTCGACTCCGAGCACTCGGCGCTGATGCAGTGCGTCGGCGACGCTCCCGCGGAGCAGGTCGAGTCGCTCGTGATCACCGCCTCGGGCGGGCCCTTCCGGGGCCGCAGCCGCGACGAGCTCGAGGGCGTCACGGTCGAGCAGGCGCTGGCGCACCCGACGTGGGCGATGGGGGCGAAGATCACCGTCGATTCCGCCACCCTCATGAACAAGGGCCTCGAGGTGATCGAGGCGCACTACCTGTTCGGGGTGCCGTACGAGCGGATCGAGGTCGTCGTGCACCCGCAGTCGATCGTGCACGGCATGGCGCGGCTGCGCGACGGCGCCCTGATCGCGCACCTCGGCCACCCGGACATGCGCGTGCCGATCTCCTGGGCCCTGACCTGGCCCGCACGGGCGCCCGTCGACGCGCGCCCGCTGGACCTCGCGGAGGCCTTCTCGCTGGACTTCCAGCCCCCCGACCACGCCGCCTTCGGCTGCCTCGGCCTCGCGATCGAGGCCGGTCGGGCCGGCGGGACCGCGCCGGCGACCCTCAACGCTGCGAATGAGGAGGCAGTGGCGGCCTTCCTCGCAGGACGGATCGGGTTCCTCGACATCGAGGCGCTCGTGCAGGATGCGCTCGAGCAGGACGGCGGCGGGACCGCCGACGCGCTCGAGACGGTGCTGGCGGCGGACGCCGCAGCCCGCGCGCGCGTGGCCGCACGGCTCGGGGGCGCCGCATGACGTGGCTGTACGTGATCCTCGGCCTGCTCCTGCTCGTCTTCGTGCACGAGCTCGGCCACTTCGCCGTGGCGCGCCTCGTGGGCGCGCGGGCGACGCGCTTCCTCGTCGGCTTCCCGCCCGTGGCGCTGTCCTTCCGGCGCGGCGAGACGGAGTACGGCCTCGGCCTGATCCCGCTCGGCGGCTACGTGCGCATCGTGGGGATGAACCGCCCGCAGAAGGGCGACGAGATCATCCTGCAGGACGCCCTCGAAGAGGCCGAGCTGCGCCGGCCGGACGGCCAGCGCGACCTGCTCGGACCGGCGATCGCGGAGCTCCGGGGCGCCCTGATCCTCGACGCGAGCCCCGCCGCGCAGGGCGCCGCCCAGCGCGCGCTGCTCGCCCTTGAGGCGGAGCAGGACCGCCTGCACCCGAAGACGTACCAGCAGGCCAGGAAGGACCTCGAGCGGCTGCGCGACGACCTCGACCCGCGCGCCTACTGGCGGCTGCCGGTCTGGAAGCGGATCGCGATCGTCGCGGCCGGGCCGGCCGCCAACGTGGCGGCCGCCCTGGTCTGCCTGACGCTGTTCTTCTGGAGCGGCGTGCCGATGATGGAGACGACGACCACGGTGCAGTCCGTGTCGGGCGCGCCCGCGGCGGCGGCGGGCCTGGAGCCGGGCGACACGATCACGGCGGTGAACGGCACGCCGGTCGACGGTGACTGGCAGGCGGTGTCCCAGGCGGTGCAGGACTCGAAGGGCGGCCTCGTGACGCTCCAGGTCGAGCGCGACGGCACGCCCGTGACCCTCGACCCTGTGCGCCCGGAGGCGACCGACGGGCGCTGGCTGCTCGGGTTCACGTTCCTGCAGCAGTCGGCGGGGGAGGAGCGCGAGAGCGTGCCGCAGGCCGCGGGCAGCGCCGCCACGTGGACGTGGGTGATCACCCGCGAGTCGCTCGTCGGCCTGAAGAACATCGTCGCGACCTCCGACGGGCACGAGCAGGTCTCGAGCATCGTGGGCATCACGGCGGCCTCCGAGGAGAGCGTGCGCTCGGGCTCGTTCCTGTGGACGCTCGGCGTCGTGTCGCTGGCGCTCGCGATCTTCAACCTGCTGCCGTTCCTGCCGCTGGACGGCGGCCACATCCTGATGGCCCTGATCGAGAAGGTGCGGCGGGGCCGGCCGGTCTCGCGCGTCACGATCGAGCGCGTCAGCATCGTCGGCATCGCCGTGATGCTGGTCCTGTTCGCGATCGGCCTCAACAACGACATCAGCCGCTTCGGCGGCCCGTAGCCGGGGAGTAGACTTCCGCCGATGGCCAGCCAGCGCCAGATCAACGTGGGCGGCGTCCCGATCGGGGGCGGCGCCCCGGTCGTGGTCCAGTCCATGACCACCACGAAGACGCACGACGCCGACGCGACGCTCGAGCAGATCGGGCGGCTCGCCGAGGCCGGCGTCGACGTGGTGCGCGTGGCCGTGCCCGGCCTGCCCGACGTGGAGGCCCTCCCGCGGATCA
Organism: Actinomycetota bacterium; assembly: GCA_041182985.1. Taxonomy (GTDB): domain Bacteria; phylum Actinomycetota; class Thermoleophilia; order Gaiellales; family F1-60-MAGs149; genus F1-60-MAGs149. The sequence goes on along the minus strand of JBEGMS010000132.1, from coordinate 1,781 downwards.
TCGCGGAGAGCCCCGTCCCGATCATCGCGGACATCCACTTCAACGCCTCGCTGGCCCTGAAGGCGATGGACGCCGGCGTCGCGAGCGTGCGCATCAACCCCGGCAACATCGGCGGCCCCGACAAGGTGCGCGAGGTGGTGCGCAAGGCGCAGGAGACGGGCACCCCGATGCGGATCGGCGCCAACTCCGGCTCCCTGCCGGAGCACCTGCGCTGGACGGCGACGGCCGACCCGGTCGGCGCGCTCGTGAAGGCCGCGATGGAGGAGGTCGAGATCCTCGAGGAGCTCGGCTTCCACGACTTCAAGATCTCCGTCAAGTCGTCATCGGTGCCGGTCATGATCGGCGCGTACCGCAAGCTCTCCGAGCTCGTGCCCTACCCGCTCCACCTCGGCGTGACCGAGGCGGGCACGCTGGTGACGGGCGCCGTCAAGTCGGCGATCGGCATCGGCACGCTGCTCGAGGAGGGCATCGGCGACACGATCCGCGTCTCGCTCTCGACCGACCCGGTCGAGGAGGTGCGCGTCGCGTTCGACATCCTGCGCGCGCTCGGCCTGCGCCACATGGGCCCCGAGCTGATCGCCTGCCCGTCCTGCGGCCGCACGAACGTCGAGGTGCACGAGCTCGCCGGGATCGTCGAGGACCGCCTGCGCGGCTACCGCGAGCACTTCGAGGTGGCCGTGATGGGCTGCGCCGTGAACGGGCCGGGCGAGGCCGGCGACGCCGACTTCGGCATCGCCGGCGGCCGCGACGCGGGCCACATCTACGCGCACGGCGAGGTGCTGCGGCGCGTGCCGCAGGAGCGCCTCGTCGACGAGCTGTTCACCGAGATCGACGCCTGGATCGCCGAGGGCATGCCGCGTCCCGAGCGCGGCCGCCGCAAGCTCGGCCTGCCCGTCGTCGGAGGGGGATCCTGATGGGCGAGGACGACCAGAAGGCGATCGTGATCGCCGCCGCCGTGGCGGTGGGCACGGGGCTCTTCGTGGCCTCGAAGACGGTGCGCGTGCTGGTGCTCGCCGGCGCCGCGGCCTACGGGGTCTACCGCCTCAAGGGCGGCCGCGACCCGTGGATCGACGTGCAGCCGCCGCGCGCCCGGTGAGCGCCCTCGCCGCCGCCGAGGCCCGCCTCGCGGGCCTCGAGGCCGACGCCAACCGCGCGTGGTGGGCGATGGCCTGCGATGCGACGGACGCCAACGCGCAGGCCGCGGAGACGGCGAGCGCCGCCCTCGAGCACGCCCTCGCCGACCCCGCGCTCGCGGACGCGGCGGTGCCCGCGGACGACACGCCGCTCGAGGCGCGCCGCGCGGAGGTGCTGCGGCTGATGACGGCGGGCCGCCGGCGCCCGCCCGCGCTGATCGACCGGATCGTGCTGCTCGAGACGGAGCTGATGGGCCTCCACTCGCGCTACCGCGCCGCCGACGGCGGGCGCGAGCTCGACGCGGCCGCGGTCGACCGCATCCTGCAGACGAGCACCGACCTCGCCGAGCGCGAGCGCGTCTGGACGAGCGCCCGCGGGGTGGGGGCCCGGGCGCTCGGCCACCGCGACCACTACGCGATGAGCCTCGCGCTCGACGAGCTCGACGAGGACCGCCTCTACGCGCTCCTCGACGACCTCGAGGTGCGCCTCGCGGCCGTCTGGGCGGAGGAGCGGGCGCGGATCGCCGCCGAGCGCCGCGCGGCGCTCGGCCTCCCCGACGACGCGCCGCTCCGGCCCTGGCACCTCGTCGTCCTGTTCGGGCAGGAGCCGCCGAGCGTGGGCCCCGACCCGCTCGACCCCGTGATCGC
>JBEGMS010000131.1:0-3764 GCA_041182985.1 Actinomycetota bacterium | reverse complement strand
GCCGATCGCCAGGCAGACGAGGTACACGCGCAGCATCGACGGCGATGAGGCGGCCTCGGCGAAGGTCAGGTGCGGGGTCACGGCGTACGGCCACTGGGCGACGGCCCAGCCCCACAGGATGGCCAGCACGAACGCGACGCCGAGCGGGCGCACGAGGCGGTACCTGCGGGCCGCCAGGCAGGCGAGACCCGCGGCTCCGAAGGCGCCCGCGGCGAGGGCGAACGGCAGGCCGCGACCGGTCAGGAGCGTGGCGGCGTGCTCGGGCGCCGCGTCGGGGGCGAGCACGAGGCCGATCGCCGCGACCACGGCCAGCGCCGCGCCCGCCACGAGCGCGCGGCGGCGGAAGTCCTCGCGCAGGTCGCCGTCGGTCTCGCGGGTCAGGAAGACGGCGGCCAGGAAGGAGCAGATCAGGACGGCGAGGAGCCCCGTGGCGAGCGGGAAGGGCCGCAGGAGCTCGCCGACGGGCACGGTCTCCCAGCCCTCGCCCACCGGCTCGAGCGCCCCGGCCGCGACCGCGCCGGCCGCGAGGCCGAGCGCGAACGGCGTGACGAGGCTCGAGACGCTGAAGGCGACCCCGAGCCAGCGCTGCAGCTCGGGCTGGTCCTCGCTGTGCGCCCGGAACGCGAAGGCGGAGCCCCGCAGCACGATCCCGAGCAGCACGAAGGTGAGCGGCGCGAAGAGGCCGATGCAGAGCGCCGCGAAGGCCTTGGGGAAGGCCGTGAAGAGCACGACGATCACGAAGATGATCCAGACGTGGTTGACCTCCCAGACGGGCCCGATCGCGCGCTCGATCGCGGCGCGCTGGTCGCCGCGGCGCGGGCCGCGGGCGAACAGGTCCCAGACGCCGCCGCCGAAGTCGGCGCCGGCGAGGACGGCGTAGGCGCTCAGCCCCACGAGCAGGCTCAGCGCGGCGAGCAGGACGAGGGTCTGGTCAGTCACCGGCGACCTCCAGGCCGGCGGCGATCCGCGCGCGCCGCCGGCGCGCCATCCGGATCAGGATCATCGAGCCGAGCACCGCGAGCAGGATGTAGACGCCGCTGAAGACGACGAACCACGGCAGGATGCCCGTGGCCGTCGTGAAGCTGTCCTCGGTGCGGAGCACCTCGTAGACGACCCACGGCTGGCGGCCCGACTCCGTCGTGATCCAGCCGGTCTCGACGCAGATGAAGGCGGCCGGCGCCGACGCCACCAGCCCCCACAGGAACAGCCGGTGCTGCAGCCAGTGCGGGCGCCGGCGCCAGGCGTAGAGGCCGACCAGGCCGGGCAGGAGCAGGAGCGAGCCGAGCGTGATCATGGTGTCGTAGGCGAGGTGCACCAGGACCGGGTTGGGCCAGTCCTCCTCGGGCCACTCCTCCATCCCCTGCACGGTCGCGTTCGGATCGCGGTAGGCGAGGATGCTGAGCAGGTACGGGATCTCGATCCCGCCCTTGACGGTGCGGGTCTCCTCGTCGGGGATGCCGAACAGGGTCATCGGCGCGCCCTCCGTGGTCTGGAAGAGCCCCTCCATCGTGGCCAGCTTGAGCGGCTGGTTCTGGGTGACCTGCACGGCGATCAGGTCGCCCGTGATGAGCTGGACCGGCATCAGGATGCCCGCGACGGCGAGGCCGATCGCGAGCCCCTTGCGGTGGTACTCGTCGCGGCGGCCCTTGAGCATGCCCCAGGCGTAGACGGCGGCCACCGCGAACCCGGTCGTGACCAGGGCCGCGAACAGCATGTGCGTGTACTGGGTGAAGAGCGCCGGGTTGAACATCGCCGCGATCGGATCGACGTCGACGACCTCGCCCGCCGCGTTGAGCACGAAGCCCTGCGGCGTGTTCATCCACGCGTTGGCCGCGATGATGAAGAAGGTCGAGGCGAAGCCGCCGAGGAGCAGCGGGAACCCGCAGAGGAAGTGCGCGCGCCTGGACAGCCGGTTCCAGCCGTACAGGTAGATCGACAGGAAGATCCCCTCGATGAAGAAGGCGAAGCCCTCGAGGCTGAACGGCATTCCGATGATGCCGCCGGCGAACTCCATGAAGCGCGGCCACAGCAGGCCGATCTCGAAGGACAGCATCGTGCCGGAGACGGCGCCGATCGCGAACGTGACGGCGAACGCCTTCGACCAGGTGCGGGCGAGGCGGTAGTAGACGTCGCGGCCGGTGCGCAGCCAGAGGCCCTCGGCGATCAGGAGCACGAGCGGCATGCCGATCCCGAGCACGGCGAAGATGATGTGGAACGCCAGCGATGAGCCCATCTGGGCCCGCGCCGCCATCAGCTCGCTCATCCCGACCTCCCGCGCCGCCCCACTGCCGGGTGACTGTAGCGCAGGGCGCCGGGGCGGCTAGTGCTCGGGGCGCTGGACGCCGCCGACCATGCGGGCCATCAGCCGCCGGGGCATCAGGCGCGGCACCTTCGCGAGGGCCTTGTTGCCCGCGCCCGGGATGACCACGCCGCGCCCGGCCCGGAAGCCGCGCCAGCCGATCTCGGCGCACGTGCGCGCGTCCATCATCGCCATCGACTTCATCGACGTCTGCCCCATGCCGGCGCGCTCCTGGAAGCCCGTCTCGACCGGCCCCGGGCAGAGCGCCGTGACGGTCACGCCCGCGTCGCGCACCTCCTCGGCGAGGGCCTCGGAGAGCGCGAGGACGTAGTTCTTGGTGGCGTAGTAGACCGCGGCGTTCGGGCCCGACAGGAAGCCCGCGACGCTGGCGACGTTGAGGACGCCGCCGCGGCCGCGCTCGACCATGCCGGGCAGGTGCGCGCGGGTCAGCGCGGTCAGGGCCGCGACGTTCACGGCGACCATCCCGTCGAGGTCGGCCGGCGCGGACGCGTTGAACGGGCGCCAGATCCCGAAGCCCGCGTTGTTGACGAGCACGTCGACGGGGCGCTCGAGGCGCTCGCCGATGCGCCCGACGGCGGCGGGGTCCTCGAGGTCCTCGACGATCGCCTGGGCGGCGACGCGGTAGCGCGACGCGAGCTCGCCGGCGAGGGCCTCGAGGGCGTCCGCGCGGCGGGCGACGAGCGCCAGGTCGTGGCCGTCGGCGGCGGCCAGGCGGGCGAGCTCGAGGCCGATGCCGCCGGACGCGCCGGTGACGAGGGCGAGGGGCCGCTCGCTCACGCGACCCCCGCCCCCTGGCGCGCGTCGAAGCCGCGCCCGCCGGCGAGGCGGTGCACGGCGCGCATGAATCCGACCCACTCCGGGCCGGCCTCGGCGCCCCCCGCGGGCGGCCAGGCGCCGACCCCGTGGATGTCGAGCCGGCGCCCGCGCCAGAGCAGGGCGATCGCCCACGCGCCGCCGTCGCCGGCGCCGGACGGCCGCGACTGCCAGCCCCACACGCCGAGGCGGTCGAGGGCGCGGTCGAAGCGCACCCAGACGTCATCGTCGGGCGCGTAGATCGCCACGTCGGCGAGGCCGTCCTCGTCCCACTCGCGGTAGCGCAGCACCGGGCCGACCAGGGAGCCGAGCGCGAGCAGGGGGCCCAACCCCGGCTCCGGGTCGTCGACGGGGTGGTCCGTCCAGGCATCGGGGTCGGCGGCGAGCGCCGCCGACGTCAGGTCGAGCTGCCAGCTCGAGCCGAGCGTGTTGGAGACGGCGATGCGGAGGGCGTCGGGGAGGACCACGTGGGGACTTTCGCAGGGCACCGCGCGGGCGGCGGAAGCGAGGCGGCGCAGGAATCGAACCTACCGACCGACGGGCTGCGCCGGCCTGCGCGTTTTGAAGACGCGATCCGCCACCAGGCGGTTGCCACCCCGCGCCGATGCTAGCGCAGAGCAGGGGGCCGGGG
>JBEGMS010000130.1:0-5300 GCA_041182985.1 Actinomycetota bacterium | reverse complement strand
GCTCCTCCAACGCCATCCGCGCGATCTCTCCGTCGGCGAGCGCGATCGCCGTCGATCCGGCGATCCTGCTCCTCGACGAGCCGACGCGCGGCATGGACGCCGTCCACCGCGCCACCCTGGCGCGCATCATCGGCGAGCGGCGGGCTCGCGGCCTCGCCACGATCACCGCCACGCACGACCGCGCCTTCGTGCGTGCGACCGCGGATGCCCTCTGGGCCATCGGCGGACTCCGCCTCGTGGCCGGCGACCCGATCCCGGGCGCGCTCCGGGGGGCGGCGCTTTGAGCACCGGCTCGATCGTCGCGCTGGCGGGCGTCGTCGCCCTCCTCGCCGGCCTGGCCCTCTACGAGCGCGGCCGCAGCGGCTCGCGCGAGATCGGGCTCGTGGCCGTGCTGATCGCGGCGGCGAGCGCCGGGCGCGTGCTGTTCGCGGCCGTGCCGGGCGCCCAGCCGGTCACGGCGATCGCGATCGTCGCCGGCGTCGCCCTCGGGCCCCGCGCCGGCGTCGCGGTCGGCGCCGGCAGCGCCCTCGTCTCGAACGCCTTCCTCGGCCAGGGCCCGTGGACCCCGTGGCAGATGCTGCTGTGGGGCCTCGCCGGGCTCGCCGGCGGCCTGCTCGCGCCGGCGCTGCGCCGCTCGCGCCCCGCCCTCGTGGCGGTCGGCGTCGCGATCTCACTCGTCTTCGGGGCCCTGATGGACGTCTGGCAGCTGGCCGCGTTCGGGCCGGCGCTGACCCTGACGGCGTTCGCGGCGGTCCACGTGCGGGCGATCCCCTTCGACCTCGCGCACGCGATCGCCACCGCCGCCATCCTCGGCCTCGCCGGACCCGCGCTGATCGCGCTGGTGGACCGCAGCGCGGTGCGCGTCCGCGGGCGCTGGATCGCCGTCCCGGAGACCGATCCGTGAGGGCGGTGACCCTTATCGCCCTCGCCGTCCTGGCGCTCGTCCCGGCCGGCGCCCACGGGTCGGATCTCGAACGCACTGGCGGCTTCCTCGAGCGCTCGCTCGACCCCGCGGGCTGCGCCCTCGAGCCGGGCGGGACCGCCAGCGCCAACCTCACGTCCTGGGCGGCGATCGGCCTCGTCGCCGCGGGCCGCCCGGCGGACCGTCCCGCGGCCTGCATCGCGGCCCGCGCCGGCGAGCTCCGCTCGGCCACCGACATCGAGCTCGCGATCCTCGCGCTGGTGGCCGCAGGCCGCGATCCCCGCTCCGCAGGCGGCCGTGACCTCGCCGCCGCCCTCGGCCGGCAGCTGCGTGGCGGCCGGATCGGACCCACCCCCGCCTCGAACCAGTTCGGGATCCTCGCCCTGCGGGCGATGGGCCAGCCGGTGCCGGCCGCGGTGCGGGCGACCCTGCTGCGCGACCAGAACCCCGACGGCACCTGGCCCGTGGCCCCGGGGGGCGATGGCGACTCCAACCTGACCGCGTCCGGGATCTCCGCGGCGATCGCCGCCGGCGTGCCGGCGCGAGACGCCCGCGTCCAGCGTGCCGTGCGCTCGCTCGCGCGGTTCCGCTCGGCCAGCGGGGGCTACTCGCTCACCGAGGGCGCGCGACCGGACGCCCAGTCGACGGCGTGGGTCCTCCAGGGCCTCGCCGCCGCGAATCGCCGCGACGCCGGCGCCGAGGCGTTCCTGCGCGGCCTCGTCCGGGCCGACGGCGCGGTCCTCTACCAGCGCGGCGTGCGCATCACCCCGGTCTGGGTGACCGCGCAGGCCTCGGTCGGGCTGGCGCGGCGCAGCTTCCCGCTCGCGCCCTGACTCAGAGGGTGTCGGCGCCGTCCTCGTCGGCGACGCCCCAGACGCCCATCCGCCGGAACTTCTCCCGGCGCGCGACGCGCCGCTGCGCGGCCGGGATTGCCTCCGCCTCGGCGAGGGCCTGGCGGATCGACTGGTCGAGCAGGCGCGCCGCCTGGTCGACGTCCTCGTGGGCGCCGCCCTTGGGCTCCTCGACGATCGCGTCGACCACCCCGAGGTCGAGGCAGGCGCCGGCCGTCGGGCGGAAGGCGTAGGCCGCCTTGCGGGCCTGCCCGGAGTCCTTCCAGAGGATGGCGGCGCAGCCCTCGGGCGAGATGACGCTGTAGATCGCGTTCTCCTGCATCAGGACACGATCGCCGACGGCGATGGCCAGGGCCCCGCCCGAGCCGCCCTCGCCGATCACGCTGCAGACGACGGGCACCGAGACCTGGCAGAAGGCGAGGATCGAGCGCGCGATCATCCCGGCCTGGCCCCGCTCCTCCGCATTGACGCCCGGGTAGGCGCCCGGCGTGTCGACGAACGTGAGGATCGGGTAGCCGAAGCGGTCGGCGAGCTCCACGGCCCGGATCGCCTTGCGGTAGCCCTCCGGGTGCGGCATCCCGAACATCCGCCGAGTGCGCTCAGCGAGATCGCGGCCCTTCTGGTGGCCGATCGCCACCACCGTCTGCCCGTGGTAACGGGCCAGCAGCGTGATCAGCGCCTCGTCGTCGGAGAAGGCGCGGTCGCCGCGCAGCTCGAAGGCGTCGCTGAACAGCCGCTCGGCGTAGTCGAGGGTGTACGGGCGGTCGGCGTGGCGGGCGAGCTGCACCGCCTCCCAGACGTGCGACTCCTCGGCACGCGCCTCGAAGCGCTTGCGCAGGCGGCGCACCTCGTCGGTGACCCTAACCACGTCGTCGCCCCAGTCCGAGGCGGCCGAGCACGCGATCGACCGGGCGCTCGCCCGAGATCGTGGCGTCGTCGGGCAGCGGCACCGGCCCCTGCTCGCCCGTCGGCTCGTCCTCGGCCGGCGAGAAGAGCAGCAGCAGCCGCGCCAGCTCGGCGCGCAGCTCGCGCCGGGGCACCACCGCGTCGAGCTGCCCCAGGCGCAGGTTGGACTCCGCGCGCCCGAAGTCGGGGGCCGTCTTCTCGCCCGTGGTCTGCTCGACGACGCGCGGGCCGGCGAACGAGAGCAGCGCGTTCGGCTCGGCGATCACGACGTCGCCCAGGGACGCGAACGACGCGATCACGCCGCCCGTCGTCGGGTGGGCGAGGACCGAGATGTACGGCACGCCGGCCTCGCGCAGCTGGTCGACGGCCCCGACGGTCTTGGCCATCTGCATCAGAGCGAGGATGTTCTCCTGCATGCGCGCGCCGCCGGAGGCGGTCACGCTGACCAGCGGGATGCCGCGGTCGAGCGCGGCATCGGCCGCCAGGCAGAAGCGCTCCCCCATCACGCTGCCCATCGACCCGCCCATGAACGCGAAGTCCATCACGGCGATCGCCGCCGGGCGCCCGACGACGAGCCCGGTGCCCGCCACGAGGGCGTCGCCGAGGCCCGTGGCCAGCTCGGCGTCGAGCAGCCGGTCCGTGTACGGCTTGAGGTCGACGAAGGCGAGCGGGTCGGCGGCGCGCAGCTCCGCGCCGATCTCCGCGAACGTGCCGGGGTCGACGAGCTGGTCGATCCGCTCCAGCGCCCCGACGGGGAAGTGGTGGCCGCACTGCGCGCAGACGCGCAGCGCGTGGCGCAGCTCGTCGTCGCGGTAGTGGGAGCGGCACGACGGGCACGTGTTCGGGTGCCGCCGGCCGGGATCATCGTCCCCCTTCGGGCGCTCGACGTCGATCTCGACCGGGGCCATCAGGCGCGCTGCTCCTCGAAGCGCTCGAGCACCAGGCACGCGTTGTGCCCGCCGAAGCCGAAGCCGTTCGAGATGGCGACGCCGACCGACTGCTCGCGCAGGGCGTTCGGCACGTAGTCGAGGTCGCACTCGGGGTCCGGATGGTGCAGGTTGATCGTCGGCGGCAGGTACCCGTTCCGGATCGCCAGCACGCAGATGGCGGCCTCGGTAGCGCCCGTGGCGCCGAGCAGGTGGCCGGTCATCGACTTCGTGGACGAGATCGGCACCCGCGGGGCGCGCTCCCCGAAGACGCGCTTGAGGACCCGCGTCTCCGCCGCGTCGCCCACGGGCGTCGAGGTGCCGTGGGCGTTGACGTACTCGACCTCGTCGGGCGACCGACCCGCGTCGGCCAGCGCGTTGGTGATCGCGCGGGCCGGGTTCTCGCCGGTCGGGTCGGGCTCCGTCACGTGGCGCGCGTCGGAGGACAGGCCGTAGCCGGTCACCTCGGCGAGGATCTCGGCGCCGCGGCGCTGCGCGTGGCCGAGCTCCTCCAGCACGAGCACCGTGGCGGCCTCGCCGAGGACGATGCCGTCGCGCGTCGCGTCGAAGGGCCGGCTCGCGGTGGCCGGCTCGTCGTTGCGCGTCGAGCAGGCGCGGATGCCGTGGAAGCCGCCGATGCCGACGGGCACCACCCCGCACTCGGAGCCGCCGGCGAGCATCGCGTCGGCCATGCCGGCGCGGATGTACATGACGGCATCGCCGATCGCCATCGACGAGGCCGCGCAGGCGGTGCTCGACGAGGCGAGCGGGCCGCGCGTTCCGAACTCCATCGACACGTAGCCCGCGCCCATGTTGGGGATGATCCCCGGCGTCCAGAACGGCGAGAAGCGCTCGATCCCGGACTCCAGGTAGTGCCTGTGGGCGAGCAGCTGCATGTCCATCCCGCCGATGCCGCTGGCGATCGAGGCGCCGACGCGGTCGCCCTCGGCGCGGATGTCGAGCCCCGAGGATGCGACGGCCTCACGGGCGGCGCCGACGGCGAGGTGGATGAAGCGGCTGGTGCGCCGCGCGGACTTGCGGTCCATCACGGACTCCGGGTCGAAGCCCTTGACCTCGCAGCCGATCTTGACCGGGCTCTCGGAGATGTCGAAGGACGTGATCAGCGCGCCGCCCGAGCGCCCCTCGCGCAGCGCCTGGTCGAGCTCCGGGATGCTGTTGCCGATGGGGTTGACGGTCCCCATCCCCGTGACGACGACCCGGCGCACGCTACATCCCCAGCCCGCCGTCGACCGAGAGGACGGCGCCCGTGATGAAGGCGGCCTCGTCGGAGAGCAGGAAGCGCACGGTGCCCGCGATGTCCTCCGGCTCGCCGAGGCGCCCCAGCGGCGTCTGGCCGAGCAGCACGTCGCGGATCTCGTCGGGCAGGACGTCGGTCAGCTCCGTCGAGATGTAGCCCGGGGCGACGCAGTTGACGCGGATGCCGCGCGAGCCGACCTCCTTGGCCAGCGCCTTGGTCAGCGCGATCACGCCGCCCTTCGAGGCGGCGTAGTTGGTCTGGCCGAAGTTGCCGTGCAGGCCGACGACGCTGGACATGGTCACGATCGCGCCGCGCTTCTTGCGCAGCAGCTTGCGCGACGCCGCCCGGCAGACGTGGAAGGTGCCGCCGAGGTTGACGTCGATGACGCGGTCCCAGTCCTCCGGGGTGATGCGGGAGATCAGGTTGTCGCGCGTGAT
>JBEGMS010000129.1:0-3147 GCA_041182985.1 Actinomycetota bacterium | reverse complement strand
GACGGGGACCGCGCGGGCGCTGAGGCGGCGGCCCGGCGCGCCCTCGAGCTCGACCCCGCCGCGCCCCGCGCGGCGCGCATCCTCGCAGGCGACCCGCCCTGATCGGCACCCGGCGGGTGATAGGATCCGCGCATCCGTGGGCAGACCCGCTGACATGGACGGCACCGGCGCCGTCCCGCGACCCGCGTCCCTGACCGGGTCACGTACGAGGTCCGCGTGACCACGCTGACGATCATCGAGATCGCGGCGATCGCGCTGATCATCCTCTGGAACGCGTTCTTCGTCGCCGCGGAGTACGCCTTCGTCGCCGTGCGCCGGACGCGCATCGACGAGCTCGTGGAGGAGGGCTCGACCCGGGCCCGCCGCGTGCGCTCGATCATCGAGGACCCGCCGCGCTTCATCTCCGCGGTCCAGGTCGCGATCACCTTCTCGTCCCTGGCCCTCGGCGCCGTCGGCGAGCCCGCCGTCTCGGACGCGTTCGACAGCCTGCTCGGGGGCCTCGGCCCCATCGGCGAGGGCGCGAGCGCCGTCGTCGCCGTCGTGCTCGCCTTCGCGGTGATCACGACGCTGCACGTCGTGCTCGGCGAGATCGTGCCGAAGACCCTGACCCTGTCGCGGGCCGAGACCGTGGCCCTCGCCGTGGCCTTCCCGGTCAGCCTGTTCATGTGGGCCTTCTGGCCCTTCATCTGGCTCCTGCGCTGGCTCTCGAACGCGCTGATCCGGCTGCTGGGCCTCGAGCAGCCGTCGGAGATGCGGCTCGTGCACTCGGAGGAGGAGCTGAAGATGCTGATCGCCGCCTCGCACGAGGAGGGCGTCCTCGAGGAGGAGGAGCAGCAGCTCCTGCACAAGGTCTTCGACTTCTCGGAGACGGAGGTGCGCCAGGTGATGGTGCCGCGACCCGACGTCGTCGCCCTGCCCGTCGAGCTGACCCCCGACGCGGCGATCGAGCGCGCCCTGGCGGAGCCCTACACCCGCTACCCCGTCTACCGCGAGACGCTCGACGAGCTGATCGGCGTCGTCCACGTCCGCCACCTCTACGGCGCCCGCGTCCACGGCACCGACGCGGCGGACATCGCGGCCTTCGCCCGGCCCGTCCCGATCGTGCCCGAGACGAAGAAGCTCGACGAGCTGATGGCGGACTTCCGGCGCACGAAGACGCACATGGCGATCGTGGTCGACGAGTACGGCTCGACGGTCGGCATCGCCACCCTCGAGGACCTGCTCGAGGAGATCGTCGGCGAGATCAACGACGAGTTCGACCTGCCCGACCGCGACCTGATCCGGCTCGCCCCCGACCGCGTGCGCGTGGAGGGCGGCTACCCGATCGAGGACTTCAACGAGCGCTTCGCCGCCGGCCTCCCCGACGAGGACTACACGTCCGTCGGCGGCTTCGTGTTCGGCGAGCTCGGACGGCCCGCGCGGCCCGGCGACGTGATCACGCACAACGGCTACCGCTTCACGGTGCGCGAGGTCGACGGGGCCCGGATCCGCGTGATCGACGTCGAGCTGCGTCCGCAGGCGGCCGACGAGGCCGCCTCCGGCGCCGCATAGCGGCCCCGTTTTCCGCCCATATCGTGGTATGCGCCGCCGTGCGGGTATTGACTCCGGCATACTGCTGTGAGAGAAGTGCATGGCTCCGCGCTTGCGGAGTCGGCAGTTGAGACCACGAGGAGGGAACCTCGCATGACCGATTTCAATCAGCTGGACCCGCTCCGCCGCAAGGCGGACCCGCTCCAGCTCGACCTGGTGGAGTCGTTCGCCAAGGGCAAGATCTCCCGGCGCCACTTCATCCAGCGCGGCACCGTGCTCGGCCTGTCGCTCGCCTCGATCTCCGCGATCGTGGCCGCGTGCGGCGGCGGCTCGGACTCGGGCGGCGGTGACGGCGGCGCCGCGGTGGAGACCGCGGAGGGCGCGATCTCCGAGGAGACGACCGCAGCGGCCGTGACCGGCGGCTCCATGAACTGGGGCATGTCGATCCCGGGGTCGGAGGGCGTCAACCCGATCACGATGATCGACCTCGTCACGTACAACGTGACGGCGCAGGTCTTCGAGTACCTGGTGCGCTCCGCGGCGGACCTCTCGCTGCAGCCGCAGCTGGCGACCGAGTGGTCGGCCAACGCGGACGCGACGGAGTGGACCTTCAAGCTGCGCGAGGGCGTCACGTTCTCGGACGGCACGCCGCTGACCGCGTCGACCGTGGTCGCCACGTTCGAGAACCTCGTCGAGGCCGGCAACTCGGCCCTGTCGGGCGTCCTCGAGAAGGGCGGCGCCACGGCGCCGGACGACGCCACCGTCGTCTTCACCCTGGCCGCCCCGAACGGCCTCTTCCCGTACCTCGTGTCCTCGGACAACACGCAGTCCCTGATCACGCCGGACGGCTGGACGGTCGAGAGCAACCTCGAGCCGGGCGTCGTCGGCACGGGTCCGTGGATCCTCGAGACGCTCGACGTCAAGAAGAACGCCACGTACAAGCGCAACGAGTCCTGGTGGGGCGGCGCGACGCCGCTCGACACGATCGAGTTCACCTTCATCGAGGATCCGCAGGCGCAGATCGCGGCGATGGCGGCGGGCGAGATCGACGGCATCCCGCAGTTCCCGTACGACATCGGCGAGGTGCTGTTCAACGACTCGAACGTCAACATCGTCGAGCTGAAGTCCGCGACGCACCGGCAGATCTGGTTCCGCACCGATCAGGGCCAGTTCGCCGACAAGCGCGTCCGCCAGGCGGTCGCGCTGACCTTCGACCGCGAGAAGATGGTCGAGAAGCTCCTGGGCGGCCGCGGCACGGTCGCGAACGACCAGGTCATCTTCGACCTCTACCCGTACCACTCGGGCACGGTCGCGCAGCGCACGAAGGACATCGAGGCCGCCAAGGCCCTGCTCGCCGAGGCGGGCGCCGAGGGTCTGACCGCCGAGTTCAACTTCATCGAGGGCCAGGAGATGCCGGGCCTCGCCCAGCTGGTCCAGGAGGGCTGCGCCGAGGCGGGCATCAACCTGAACCTGGTCGGCGCCGACTACGGCACCTACTACGGCAAGTACTGGTGCCCGGCCGAGCCGGCCGATCCGCCGTGCTCGGGCGCGTCGGAGTTCGGCATCGTCGACTACGGCCACCGCGGCACCCCGAACGTCTACCTGAACGCGGCGCTC
>JBEGMS010000128.1:0-13405 GCA_041182985.1 Actinomycetota bacterium | reverse complement strand
CGAGCACGTGCGGATCGGCAGCGACCGCGACCTCGACGCCTTCGTGCGCGCCCTCGCGCACCGGCTCGAGAGCCCCGCCGAGCGGGCCGCCGTCATGGCGGGCCGCCTGCGCTTCACGCTCGGCCACGCCGGCGGCGGATCCGCCGGCGCCGCACCCGCCCCCGCAGGCGACGCGCAGCGCGTCGAGCGGGGCGCGGTCACCGAGCGCATCGTCGAGCGGGCCGCCAAGGCCGGCGGCGTGCTCGTCCTCGGCCCCAAGGCCGTGCTGACGCCGATGGGCAAGGACCGCGCCCGGGCGCTCGGCGTCCGAATCGAGAGGGAGGCCTCATGCTGAAGGGAACCGTCAAGGGCTCCGTGTGGGCGACCAAGCGCGTGGATGACGTGCCGCACGGGGCCTTCCTGGAGGTCGAGCTGGAGGCGGGCGGATCGCTCGTCGCCTTCGACATCCTGGGCTCCGGGGAGGGCGAGCGCGTGCTCGTCGCCACGGGGTCCGTCGCCGCGTCGCGCTTCGCGCCGCAGCACCCGCCGATCGACGCGCTGATCGTCGGGATCATCGACAACGACGGCTAGGGCCGTCACCACAACCCACCCACGCTGAACGAGACGAACAGGAGGAACACGAGATGTCGGAAGCACTGGGCATGATCGAGACCAAGGGGTACGTCGCGGCCCTCGCCGCGGCGGACGCCATGGTCAAGGCCGCCAACGTGACCATCGTCGGTCGCGAGGAGGTCGGCGACGGGCTGGTGTCCGTCGTCATCCAGGGTGACGTCGGCGCCGTCAAGGCGGCGACCGAGGCCGGCTCGGAGACCGCGTCGACGGTCGGCGAGCTCGTCTCCGCCCACGTCATCCCCCGCCCGCATGCCGAGCTCGGCAAGCACTTCACGGCGGGCAAGTAGGGAGCGCGCGATGGCCGGGCCGGATATCGAGCTGCGCGTCTACCTCCCCATCCCCGAGCTGCGTCGGCAGTTCGCGGCCTACATGGGGACGCCGACGCGCGCCCGCGGGTACCCCCCGATGGAGGGCGAGCACGCCCTGATCGTGGAGGTCGCCCCCGGCCTGGCCATCGAGCGCGTCATCGACCTCGCGCTCAAGGCGGTGCCCGAGGTCGAGCCGGGCATCCTCTTCGTCGAGCGCCAGTTCGGCGTCCTCGAGCTCCACGCCGCCGACCCGGCCGCCGTGGAGCGGGCGGGCGAGGCGATCCTCGCGGGCATCGGCGCGGAATCCTCGCACCAGCTCAAGCCGCGGATCCTCTACTCGGACGTGATCGAGGACATCACCGACCAGCACGCGGTGATCGTGAACCGCAACCGCCAGGCCTCGATGGTGCTGCCCGGGGAGACGCTGCTCGTGTACGAGATGACGCCGGCGCTGTTCGCGGCGATGGCGGCCAACGAGGCCGAGCGGGTCGCCCCGGACGTCACGCTCGTGGACGTCGCCATGATCGGCGCCACGGGCCGGATCTACATGAGCGGACCGACCGAGAGCGTCGTGAAGGCGCGCGACGAGATCACGCGCGTCCTCGAGGCCGTGGTCGGACGCGATCACGCGTAGGCCTCTATGCTGCCGCCCCAGAGGAGGACCTGATGGGCGGCACTGCGGACCAGGACGCGATCGATCGGCTCGCCCGTGCGGCGCTCGCGCCGTACGGGATCGGCGAGGACGCCGCACTGCGGCTCGTCAACGTCTCCGAGAACTACACCTACCGCGTCGATGACCCGGCGACGGGCCGCGCCTACGTGGTGCGCCTGCACCGGCCCGGCTACCACTCCGCGGAGGCGATCGCCTCCGAGCTGATGTGGATCGAGGCCCTGCGCGCCGACGGCGTCGTCGACAGCGTCGTGGCCGTCCCCGCCGCCGACGGGCGCCTCGTCACCCAGGTCTCCCTGCCGGACGTCGAGGAGCGCAACGTCGTGCTCTTCGAGTGGGCCGAGGGCGCGCCGCCCGACCCCGACGCCGCCGACCCCCTGCCCGGCTACCGCACGCTCGGCCGGATCGCGGCCCGCATGCACGGGCACGCCCGCCGCTGGCAGCGCCCCGGCTCGTTCGCGCGCTTCTCCTGGGACTTCGAGCACACGCTCGGCGCCAACGGCCACTGGGGCCGCTGGCAGGACGGCGTCGGCGTCGAGGGCGACACGCTCGCGCTGTTCCAGCGCACCGTCGACGTGATCGAGCGCCGGCTCATCGCCTACGGCACCGGGCCCGAGCGGTTCGGGCTGTGCCACTCCGACCAGCGCCTCGCCAACCTGCTCGAGCACGGCGACGAGATCCGCGTGATCGACTTTGACGACTGCGGCTTCGGCTGGTTCATGTACGACTACGCGACGACGGTCTCGTTCTTCGAGGAGCACCCCCGCGAGCCGGAGTTCCGGGCGGCGTGGCTCGAGGGCTACCGCGAGGTGGCCCCGATCGCGCCCGCAGACGAGGCGGAGCTCGACACCTTCGTGATGCTGCGGCGGATGCTGCTCGTCACGTGGATCGGCTCGCACTACGCCTTCGCCACGGAGGCGCAGGAGCTCGGCGAGGGCTTCACCGTCGACACCGTGCCCCTGGCTGAGACCTACCTGACCCTGTACGAGTGAGGAGAGAGAAGACCCGATGAGCAGCATGTTCAACTCCCTCGAGGGCCGCAGCGTCCTCGTCACCGGCGGCACCAAGGGCATCGGACTCGGCATCGCCCGCGTGTTCGCGAAGGCGGGCTGCAAGGTCGCCGTGTCCGGCCGCGATGCCGCGACCGGGGCCGAGGCCGTGGCCGCGCTCGGCGAGGGCGCGTCCTTCGTCCAGGGCGACGTCTGCCGCGCCGACGAGTGCCGTCGCGTCGTCGAGGAGGTCGTCGGGCGCAACGGCGGGCTCGACATCCTCTGCGCGAACGCGGGGGTCTTCCCCGAGACGCGCCTCGAGGAGATGACCGAGGAGGCGCTCGACCACGTCCTCGACACGAACCTGAAGGGCAACATCCTCACCGTCGCCGCCGCGATCCCCGCGCTCGCGAAGTCCGGCCACGGCCGCGTGATCCTGACGTCGTCGATCACGGGCCCGTTCACGGCGATCCCGGCGCTGTCCCACTACGGCGCCTCGAAGGCCGGCCAGCTCGGCTTCATGCGCGGGGCCGCCATGGAGCTCGCCCCCAAGCGCATCACCATCAACGCCGTCCTGCCCGGCAACGTGCTCACCGAGGGCCTCATCGGCCTCGGCGAGGACTACCTGCGCACGGCGGCCGAGTCGATCCCGCTCGGGCACCTCGGCGAGGTCGATGACATCGGCTACGCCGCGCTGTTCCTGGCCACGGACGAGGCCAAGTTCATCACCGGCCAGACGATCGTCGTCGACGGCGGCCAGACGCTGCCCGAGGCGCCGTCCGCGATGGAGGCGATCTGAGCAAGGACGGGCGCGCATCGGCGGCGGGGGCCGGCTCGCTCGGCCCCGCCGCCGCCGCCGTCCGCGACCGCCTGCTCGCGGACATCGCCGCGGGGGCGCTCGCGCCCGGCGAGCGGCTGGGCGGCGAGCGCGACCTCGCGGAGCGGCTCGGGGTCAGCCGCTCGACCCTGCGCCAGGCCCTCGACGCCCTCGAGACCGCAGGTGCGGTGCGCCGCGCCGCGGGCCGCACGGGCGGCACCTTCGTCGCACCGCGGCGCGTCGAGCGCGACCTCACGAGCCTCGCCGGCCTCCCCTCCTATCTGCGTCGCCAGGGCTTCTCCGCCGACGCGCGGGTGCTCTCGACCGGGACCGTCGAGGCGGACGCCGAGACCGCCGCCGCCCTCGGCCTCGCGGACGGCGACCTCGTCCTCGAGGTCGTCCGGGTCCGCCTTGCCGACGGCGAGCCGATCTCGCTGGAGCGCGCGCGCTTCCCCGCCGGGCGCTTCCCCGGGCTGCTCGACCGCTCGCTCGGCGGCTCGCTGTACGAGCTCCTGCAGACGGAGTACGCCGTGCGCCCGGGCGAGGCCGAGGAGCGGATCCAGATCGTCGGCGCCGGCTCGCTCGAGGCCAAGGTGCTCGAGGTGCGCCGGTCGACCCCGCTGGTGGCCATCGTCCGCACGGCCTGGGACCGCGACGGCGTCCCGTTCGAGCACTCCCACGACCTGTTCCGGTCGGACCGCGTGCAGATCGTCGTGCGCACCCCGGCCGGCGAGGCCGAGGCGAGCGGGGTGGCCTCGACGATCGAGGTCGTGGCCTGATGGCCGAGCACCGGATCGGCCTCGACGCCCCCACCCACCGCCGCTGGGACGTGACCGTCCCACCGGTGGTCCACGCCGAGCCCGGCGACCTGGTGGTCTGCGAGACCGTGGACTTCGCGGGCGGCCAGATCGCGCGCGACTCGCCGGCCTCCGCCCTGCTTGAGCTCGACTTCGACCTGATCTACCCGCTGGCCGGCCCGATCCACGTCGCCGGCGCGGAGCCCGGCGACGCCCTCGCCATCGAGATCCTCGGCTTCGACCTGCCCGCCTGGGGCTGGGCCTGCATCATCCCCGGCTTCGGCCTCCTGCCCGCCGGCGAGTTCACGGAGCCCGTGCTGCGCATCTTCGACCTCACCGCCGGCGACGCGACGGAGCTCTGCCCCGGCGTGCGCATCCCGATCGAGCCCTTCTGCGGCACGATGGGCGTCCCCGGCGCGGGCATGCGCGACGTGCCGATCCCGCCGCCCCACGCGGGCGGCGGCAACGTCGACCTGCGCCACCTGACCGCGGGCACCACGCTGTACCTGCCGGTCGGCGTCGAGGGCGGCCTCCTGTCGATCGGCGACGCCCACGCGGCCCAGGGCGACGGCGAGGTCGCGATCTCCGGCATCGAGTGCGCGATGACGACCCGGATCCGGGTCGACGTCGTCAAGGGCCTCGACATCCCGGCGCCCCAGCTGCGCCGACCCGCGGGCTCCCTGACCCCGCGCGTCGACCAGGGCGGCTGGTACGCCACCACCGGCGTCGAGCCCGACCTGATGGAGGCCGCGCGGGCCGCCGTGCGGGCGATGATCGACCACCTCGTGCGCGAGCGGGGCCTCAGCCGCGAGGACGCCTACATCCTCTGCAGCCTCGCCGGCGACCTCAAGATCACCGAGGTCGTGGACGACCCGATGTGGATCGTGGGCTGCTTCGTGCCCGACGCCGTCTTCATCGCCTAGCGGGTCGTGCGTCCCGTTTGGCGGTGTGGTTCAATCGCATGAGCGCACATGCGCAGTCTGGAGAGACGACAAGGAGGCTTGCATGTCGGATGACCACGGAGGGGTGGGCGTCGGACGCGAGGGCACGATCGAGACCGTGACGGTCTCGTCGGCCGGTGCCGACCGCCTGAAGCCGAACGCGATCGGCCTGTGGGGCGTGATCTTCGTTGCCGTGACCGGCGCCGCGCCGATCTCGGCGATGCTGTTCAACGTCCCGTTCTCGGTCGGGTTCGGCACCGGCTACTTCACGCCCGCGGCGTTCCTGTTCGCCACGATCGTGCTGACGATCTTCTCGATCGGCTACGTCGCCATGGCCCGCGAGATCAAGGCCGCCGGCGGCTTCTACTCGTTCATCTCGCACGGCCTCGGGCGCGAGCTCGGCCTGGCCACCGGCATCACCGGCGTCCTCGCCTACTCGCTGTTCGAGGTGTCCCTGCTCGGCGGGTTCTCGTACTTCTTCTCGACGAACTTCAACGCCTGGTTCGGGACGGAGATCCCATGGATCCTGCCCGCGGTGGGGGCGGCGCTCCTGATCGCGGTGCTGTGCTGGTTCGACGTCGAGCTGTCGGTGAAGATCCTCGGCGCCGCGCTGATCTCCGAGATCATCATCCTCGTGCTGTTCGACGTCCTGGTGTTCGGCCAGGGCGGCGGCTCGTCCGGCATCGCCTGGGACAGCATCAACGTGTTCAACATGACCAACCCGGGCGTCGGGCTCGCCGCCGGCGTCGGCCTGTTCCTGGCCTTCTGGTCATGGGTCGGCTTCGAGGCGATTCCGAACTACGCCGAGGAGTCGAAGGACCCGAAGCGCAACGTGCCGCGGGCGACCCTGATCTCCGTGATCGGCCTCGGCGTCGGCTACGTGATCACCTCCATGGCGTTCGTGTCGGCGTTCCCGAAGGACTCGCTCGTCACCGACGCCCAGAATCCGGAAGGGCCGTTCTTCGTGGCCATGGAGGCCTTCGGCACGAACTGGCTGGCCACGATCATGCAGATCCTGATCCTGACCGGTGCCTTCGCCTGCGCGATGGCCTTCCACAACGTGGCGATGCGCTACTTCTACGCCACGGGCCGCGAGGGGATCCTGCCGACGGCGCTCGGACGCACGCACGGCAAGCACAAGGTCCCGCACATCGCGAACATCACCCAGACCGTCATCGCGCTCGCGCTGATGCTGATCTGGGGCATCTCGTCGGGCTTCGGCTTCGACAAGGCGTTCGACACGGCCTACGTCCGCATCTACACGATGATGGCGGTCCAGGGCGTGGTCTGGATCCTCGCGATCCAGGCGCTGTGCGCGCTGGCGGTGATCGTGTACTTCCGCCAGGGCGGCCGCAAGGGCAACCCGATCGCCGTGATCATCTGCCCGATCATCGCGATCCTCGGCCAGGTCTACGCGATCTACCTGCTGTTCGCCAACATCGGCACGCTCGCGGGCACGATCTCGTACGTCGACTGGATCAAGTGGATCGCGATCGGCGTCGCGATCATCGCGATCGTCTACGCGTTCGTCCTCAAGAGCACGAACCGCAAGAAGTTCGACACGATCGGCCGGATGATCGACGACACCGGCAACCTGTAGGGACTCCGCGGGGGTCCGCGCCCGAGGCGCGGGCCCCCGCCCTACGGGGCCGCGGCCTCGGCGCGCGCGCGCTGCGCGGCGCCGGCCGCGGTCCAGGCGGAGGTCTCCGCGTACCACGAGCCGAGGTAGTCGCCGGCGAGGTGGATGCGCTCCTGCGGGCGCATCAGCGTCGGCTGGATGCGACCGCGCCCCACGAAGGGGAACGGGATGCCGGGCGTGACGCGGTGGATCTGGCGCTCCACGACGTGCCCCTTGACCCCCGGCAGGACCTCCTCGAGGTCGGCCTGGAAGCAGTCGAGGATCTCCTCGTCGGAGCGGTGCATGATCGCGCGGCCGAGGTTGGCCGGCGCGTAGACCATGAAGCTCGACCCCTTCGGCCGCTCGGGCAGGAGCTCCGACATCACGTTGGCCATGTTGAAGAGCATCGACGTCGAGCGCTTGGGGGTGGCGATCCCGTAGATGCCGTCCCAGGGCTGCGGGCCCTCCTCATCCGTCAGGAAGGCGGCCGCCACGGTGGGGCCGTAGACGATCGCGCGCAGCGCCTGCTCGAGGTCGGCCGGCAGGCCGTCGACGAGGTCGGCGGTCGTGTGCGACGGGGTCGCCATGATCACGGACTTCGCGCGCAGCGTGCGGGCGCCGTCGGGGCCCTCGGTCTCCACGACGACGCGGTCGCCGTCGCGGCGGACCCCGGTCACGCGGGTCGAGTAGCGCAGGTCGGGCAGGCCGGCCGCGAGCGCGTCCATCAGCCGCTGGGGCCCGCCGACGATCGCACGGCCGAGGCCGTCGTCGCGGTTCCAGACGAGATGGAAGTAGCCGACGCCGTAGCCGGCGGCGATCTCCTCGGGCTCGCCCGTGCCGCGCGTCAGCGTGCAGCGGAAGAAGGCGTCCACCTCCGGCGACATCCGCCCCACCGCGTCGGTGAAGGAGGCGTCGTCCATGAAGTCGAGCATGCGCTGCTGGAGCACCGCGGGGTCCTCGCCGGGCACGGGCTTCGCGACCTTGGCGTACCTCGCGACCAGCCGCCGCAGCTTGAGCCCGACCTTGACGAACTCGAGGCGCGCCGACGTCGAGAAGGGCAGCCGGAGCGGGTACAGCTCGATGGGCCCGTCGGAGACGAGGTGCCCCTCGTAGGACACGGCGGTCAGGCTGCCCGGCACGTCGGTGGCCTGCACGCCCGTCTCGTCGAGCAGCCGCCCGACGGCGGAGTCCGGACCGCCGTAGACGTGCGCGCCGAGGTTGAGCCAGATCGGCCCGCGCTCGCTGGAGCGGATGCGCCCGCCGGGGCGGTCGGTCGCCTCCACGAGCACCACATCGAGGTCGCGCAGGTCCCAGGCCGCGGCGAGGCCGGCGATCCCGGCCCCCACCACGACGACGTCGTGCTCCTCCGCGCTCATGCGGGGAGCCTACCGGCGTCCGGCCTAGAAGACACCCCACTTGTCCCAGACGTCGTGCACCGCCATCCCGCCGAGGATGTCCTGCTTGGCGCCGTGCTCGCCGCGCACCTTCGCGACGACCTCGGTGAGGACGGGCTCGATGAGGTCCGCCGGCACGATCACGACGCCGTCGTCATCGCCGACCACGAGGTCGCCGGAGCGCACGGAGACGCCCGCGCAGACGATCGGGACGTCGTGCGCGATCACCTCGGCCCGGCCCTTCGTGTCGTACGGGCTGATGCCGTTCGCGAAGACCGGATAGCCGAGATCGCGCAGCTGGCGCACGTCGCGCACCGGGCCGTCGACCACGGCGCCGACGGCTCCCTGCGAGGCCGCCGCCAGGCTGAACAGCTCGCCGAACAGCGCGGCGTCGACGTCCGGGGCGACCTGGTAGACCGGTACGTCGCCGGGAGCGAGCGCCGCGATGGCGGCCATCTCGCCGGCGTACGGGGCCTCCGGCATCAGGCGCGTGGCCACGACCTGCACCGCACGCGCCCAGCCCACCAGCCGGAAGCCGCGGTCGATCGGCGCCACCCGCGGGTCGAGCACCTGGGCGCGCCGCCCGTGGGCATCGAGGGCGTCGGCCGCGAGCGCCACGGTCAGGAGCCGCAGGTCGTCCTCGGCGTGCCCGTGGCGGGCGATTCCCGCCCCGTCGTTCGGTCCGGTCACGTCGTCCTCCTTGGTGCGGGTCATGCGCGCCCCCTCGAGCGCCGGCGGGCGACCGACTCGCCGACGATGTTGACGCTGATGGCGAACAGCGCGATGCACGCCGTCGGCGCGATCACCGTCCACGGCTGCAGCGTGATGTACGAGCGGTTCTCGGCGATCATCGTGGCCCAGTCGGGCGCGGGCGGCTGGATGCCGATGCCGAGGAAGTTGAGGCCCGCGATGATCAGGAAGGCCCCGGCGAAGCGGACGCCTGCGTCGGCCACGATCGTGGGGGCGATGTTGGGCAGGATCTCGCGGCGCAGGATGGCGGCCGTCCCCTCGCCGCGGACGAGCGCGGACTCGACGTACCCGGTGGTCGCGACGCCGAGGGTCGCGGCCCGGGCGAGGCGGGCGATGCCCGGGATGTTGACGACGGCGACGCCGACGACGAGGACGACCGTGCCGGGCCCGAGGCCCGCAGCCAGGACGAGCACGAGCAGGAGCGCCGGGAAGGCGAGGAGCACGTCGTTCATGCGCATCAGGACGGCATCGACGAGGCCGCCCCGGTAGCCCGCGAGGAGGCCGATCACGCAGCCGACGGCCTCGGCGACGACGATCGCGGCGACGGCCAGGAGGACCGCCGTGCGCCCACCGGCCAGCACGCGCGAGAGGACGTCGCGACCCAGCGAGTCCGTGCCGAACCAGTGGTCCGGGCCGGGCAGCAGGAACGACTTGCCGACGAGCGCGGCCGGATCGTACGGGGCGATCAGGGACCCCGCCAGCGCCACGAGGAGCATCACCCCGCCGACGACGGCCCATACGCCGATGGCCCCGCGCCAGGACACGCCCGGGCGGCGCTCGCCGCCGTGGCCCGCGGCGGCGCTCACGCGGCGGTCCTCAGGCGCGGATCGACGAGGATCGTGGCGATGTCGGCGACGAGGTTGATCAGGATGAAGGCCAGGGCGAGGAGCATCGCGATCGCCTGGATGACGGGCACGTCACGGACCTGGACGGCGGTGACGAGCGCATTGCCGACGCCCGGGTACGCGAACAGCACCTCCACGACGAAGATGCCGCCGAGCAGCCACTGCGCGGTCGCCGAGACCGCCTGGATCGTGGGCGCGAGGCTGTTGCGGACGGCGTAGCGGGCGACGATCCGCCGCTCGGGGACGCCGGCGAGCCGGGCCGCCTCGACGTAGTCCGTCGCCATCGCCTCGATGGTGCTGATGCGGACGATGCGGATCAGGTACGCCGCGCCGGCGATGATCAGCGTCAGCACAGGGAGGACGAGGAACTCGGGAACGCTCAGCGGGTTGATGTCGCCCGACACGAGGGAGACCGCCGGCAGCACGGGCACGTAGACGGCGAGGGCCAGCACGAGCAGCGCTCCGACGACGAACTCGGGAACGGCGGTCAGGGTCAGCGAGACGCCGGCGGCGGCGCGATCGAGGGCGCGACCCTGCCGCACGCCCGAGAGGATGCCGACGACCAGGGCGAGCGGCACGAGGAGGAGCAGCGTCGCCCCCGCGAGAACCGCGGTGTTGCGGACCGGCGTCGCGATCAGCTCGGAGACGGGCATCTGCGTGCCGGCCAGGGACGTGCCGAGGTCACCGCGCACGAGGTCGCCGAGCCACGCGAGGTAGCGCTGGGCGAAGGGGTCGCCCAGCCCGAGCTGCTCGCGCAGCGCGGCCACGGCCTCGGGCGTGGCGTTGCGGCCGAGCACCGCGGCGGCCACGTCCCCCGGGAGGACGGTCGTCGCCGCGTAGACCAGGAAGGAGACGACGAGGGCGAGCACGAGCGCGACGCCGATCCGGCGCAGGATCATCCAGATCAGGCCGTGGGAACTCGCAGCGCCGGGCACGTGCCCGCCCTCCTCCGTCGTCTCGTCCTCCGGGCTACGCCTGGTACCACATCTCCCGGAAGCGCAGATCGTTCCAGATGAAGCCGATGCGCGGCTGGACGCCCTGGATCTTCGGGCTGCCGGCGAACAGGCCGTCACCCCAGTTGAAGATGATCTCGCCGCCCGTCTCCCAGAGCGGCACCTGCAGCTCCTGGTAGCGGGTGTTGCGCTCCGTGTCGTCGGCGATCGCCGACGCGGCGATGAACTCCTTCTCCCAGGCGGGGTCGTTCCAGCGCGTCTCGTTGTACGGCGCGTCCTTGAAGTACGCCATCGGGGCGATGTACTCGAAGGAGTCGTTGCCCCAGTAGGTCTCACCGAACGGCACCTTCAGGTAGTAGAGGTCCGTGTTGTAGACGTCGGCCTGCGGGATCTTCTTGAGGTTGATCGTGATGCCGGAGGCCTTGGCCTGCTGGGCGAAGGCCTGGGCGGCGTCGGGGTAGAGGCCGGTCACGAGCTCGACCGTCAGCCCCTCCTGGCCGGCCTCCTTGAGCAGGGCCTTCGCCTTCTCGGGGTCGTAGGCGCGCTGCGGCAGCGACGAGTTGTACGACGGGAACGACGCCCCGTGCAGGTCGTTGGCGAGCGTCGCCTGGTCCTGGAAGAGCAGGCTCATCATTTGCTCGCGGTCGATCGAGAGCTTCATCGCCTCGCGGACCTTCGGGTCGTCGAAGGGCGCGACGTCCATCCGCATGTTGAACTGCGGCGGGTTGGCGCCCGGCACGCGGAACAGCGCCGCGGCGGCGTTGCCCTCGAGCTCGAGGGCCTGCGCGATGACGTCGAAGTTCTCCGTGCCGTCGATCTGGCCGGCGAGCAGCGCCGCCTTCTGCTGCTCCTTGGCGATCTGGATCAGCTCGACGGCGTCGAAGTACGGCTCCGGCGCGAGGAAGTACCCGTCGTAGCGGGTCATCACGGTCTTCTGGCCCGGCTCGAAGGACTCGAGCTTGAACGGGCCGGTGCCGACGACGCTGGCCGCGTCGGCGATGTCCTTCGTGCCGTCCTTGACGATGAAGAGCGGCTTCTGGGACAGGAACCACTGGAAGTTGCCGTACGGCGCCTTGAGCACGAACTCGACCGTGAGGTCGTCCTTGACCGACGACTTGGCGACGTCGATGTAGGGGTCGACGCTGGCGAAGTACGGGGCCTTGGGGTCGCCGCCGATCCGACGAAAGCTCCACAGCACGTCGTTCGCCGTGAGGGGCGAGCCGTCGTGGAAGGTGACGCCGGAGCGCAGCTTGACGATCCACGTCGTCGAGGTGTCGTCGGCCGCCTCGATCGACTCGGCGAGGTGCGGCTTGACCGTGCCGTCGATCTGCGTCTCGGCGAGGCGGTCGTAGAGGTTGAACGCGCGGTACTGGTCGACGACCGACGCGATCGCGTGCGGGTCGAGCGTCTCGGTCGGGCCGGCGTCGGAGACGGCCGCCCGGAAGATGCCGCCGGTCACCGGCGTGCCCGAGGTGGTCTCCGTGTTGGCGGCCGTCGACATGGCTCCCGTGGCCCCGCCGTCGGTCGTCGCCGACCCGCCGCCGCAGGCCGCCAGGAGCGACGGCACCACGATCAGGCCGGCTCCGGCCATCGCGCCGCGCTCGAGCAGGCGCCGGCGGTTGAGCCTGATGTTGAACTCCTCGCTGCGGTCCATCTCCGCTCCTCTTCCCCGTCGAGTGCTACCCGATCCGTGTTTTGGATCGTTACAGTATTGCGAGTCTATGCTGCTGGTCACGGGTCCGTCAAGCCCGGCTTGCGGAACCCCGTCCCAGCCCCTACCGTCGCCGCACCCATGACCGACCGCTCCCCCACCCGCCTCGCCGTCGACGGCCTCCGCGTCGAGACGACCGGCGGGCGCGAGATCGTGCGCGGCGTCTCGCTCGCCGTCGGCCGCGGCGAGCTGGTCGGCCTGATCGGTGAGTCCGGGAGCGGCAAGACCACGGTCGCGCTCGCCTGCCTCGGGTACGCCCGGCCCGGGCTGCGGATCGCGGGCGGTGCGGTGCGGATCGGGGACGTCGACCTCCTCGCACTGCCGGAGCGCGAGGTGCGCGCCCTGCGCGGCCGGCTGGTCGCCTACGTGCCCCAGGACCCCGGCGCGTCGCTCAACCCCGCCTTCCGCGTCGCCGACCATCTGGCCGAGGCCCGGCGGGACCGACCCGAGGCGCCGTCGGCGGCGGAGCTGCTCCGGCGCGTCCGGCTCCCCGACGATCCGTCGTTCCAGCGCCGCTACACCCATCAGCTGTCCGGCGGCCAGCAGCAGCGCATCGCCATCGCGATGGCCCTCGCCGGCGGAGCCGAGCTGATCCTGCTCGACGAGCCGACGACCGGGCTCGACGCGGTCACCAAGGCCGCGCTTCTGCGCGAGCTGCGCGACCTCTGCGACACGGGGATCTCGGCCGTGCTCGTCAGCCACGACCTGGCGGCGGTCAGCGGCATCGCCGACCGCGTCGCCGTCCTCTACGACGGCGTCCTCGTCGAGGAGGGACCGCTGCGAGACGTGCTCGCCGCGCCGCTGCACCCCTACACCGACGCGCTGATCGCCGCCGTCCCCGAGGCCCGCTCCGCGACGCGACCGGCCGCAGGCCCGCTCGCCGGCGAAGCGCCGGCGTCCGCCGGCTGCCCCTACGCGACGCGCTGCGCCCGGGCCGACGATGCCTGCCGCGCCGCGCTCCCGGGCCTCGCGACGGCGGGGACGCACGCGGTGCGCTGCC
>JBEGMS010000127.1:0-4512 GCA_041182985.1 Actinomycetota bacterium | reverse complement strand
GGCGGCGGTCGATCGTCTCGCGGCCCATCGCGCACAGCTCGGCGGCGGCCTCGCTGCCGAACGGCAGGTACTTGTAGGCCTCGGCCTCGGGCGAGCCCACGACGTACTTGGCGATCTCGGGGTCGGAGTCGATGATCATCCGGTCGCCGAGCTCGATGAAGCGGTCCCACTGGCTCTCGGGCAGGCCCAGGATGGTGCCGAGCACGCGGATCGGGATCAGCGCGGCGACGTCGTGCACCCAGCAGATGTCCTGCTTCTCGAAGGCCTCATCGAGGACGCCGTCGACGATCGCGCGCAGCTGGTCGGTGTAGCGGGCGATCGACTTGGGCGTGAAGTCGCGGGCGAACGGCCGGCGCCACTCGCTGTGCAGCGGCGGGTCGGTCTCCATGAAGTTGCGGCGCGCCTCGAGCACGTCCGGCTCGACCTCGCCGATGCGGGCGGAGCCGCCGGCCTGCGACGAGAAGAGCGTCGCGTTCTTGAGCACGTGCAGCACGTCGTCGTACTTGGTCACGCACCAGAAGCCGTCGCCGTCGGGCTCGGGGTGGCGGTAGACGGGGGCGTGCTCCTGCAGCCACGCGAAGACGTCCCACGGCTCGCGCTCCGCGAACATGCGGTGGTCGAGCAGATCGAACTCGGGTGCCTCGATGGCTGCCATCGCCTGCCTCCGTGGGGGGGATGGGCGCAGCCTACAAGATTGGATCCAAAATGCAATGGCGCGGCACCGCGCTGACGTCAGCGTTGCCCCGTCCGCTTTGTCCCGTATCGTTCCGCGGAACATGCCGAAGCTCCGCGACGAGACCTACGCCGCGCGCCGTCGGCACATCCTGGATTCCGCCCGCGCCTGCTTCGCGCGCAAGGGCTTCCACGCCGCCTCGATGCTCGACCTGCAGGCCGAGGCGGGCGTCTCGGCGGGCGCCATCTACGTCTACTTCAAGGGCAAGCACGACATCGTGCTGGCGATCGCCGAGGAGAACACCGACCGGCTCGCCACGGCCCTCGACGCCGCGCTGGATGCGCAGGACGGCGGCTCGCTGCGGGACACCCTGCGCGCCGTCGTCACGCTGATGGACCGCATCGCCCGCGGCCCGTACGGCGGCGCCGGCTTCGACGTCTGGGGCGAGGCCGGCCGCGACCCCGCGATCGGGACGATCGTCAAGCGGCGGCAGGCCGCGCTCGTCGAGCGCTTCACCGCCGTCGCCCGACGCGCGATCGACAGGGGGGAGCTGCCCGCGGACGCCGACCCGGGGAGGGTCGGGGCGGCGCTGTTCGGGGCCTGCGTCGTCGGGTACTACACGCAGCGGCTGACCTGCGGCGGCCCCGGGCCGAGCGCCTACGTCGACGGCCTCCTGGCCGGCCTCGGCGCCCGTCGCCGGTAGCCCCCCGCGCGCCGTCGCGGTACCGTTCGGGCATGGCCATCGCGACCCCCGCCGACCTCGCCGACATCGACCTCACGGACCTCGAGACCTTCGTGCAGCGCACGCCGCACGACTGGTTCAAGCGCCTGCGCGACGAGGACCCGTGCCACTGGCAGGACGAGGCGAACGGCCGCGGCTTCTGGTCGATCACCCGCTACGAGGACATCCTCGCGCTGCAGAAGCAGCCGCTCGTCTTCTCGGCCGGCGTCGGCGGAACCTCCCTCGACGACCTCACGCCCGAGCAGGTCGAGGCGCGCATGTCCCTGCTCGACATGGACCCGCCGCGCCACACCCGCCTGCGCGCGCTCGTCAACCGGGGCTTCACGCCGAAGGCCGTCAAGGTCTACGAGGACCGCATCCGGATGCTGATCCGGACGATCCTCGAGGAGAACATGCCGGACCGCGAGTTCGACTTCGTCGACCGCATCTCGATCGAGCTGCCGATGCAGATCCTCTCGGACATCATGGGCACCCCGCTCGAGGACCGGCGCACCCTCGTCAACCTCGGCGACCGCCTGCTCGGCAACACCGAGCCCGAGTTCGTCGGCGACCTCGTCAAGGACCAGAGCGACCTCTCGCAGTACGCGCACCTGCCCTTCTCGAGCCCGGCCGCGCTCGAGATGTTCGACTACGCGCTCGGCCTCGCCGACCTCAAGCGCGCCCAGCCGGGCGAGGACGTGGTCACGATCCTGATCAACTCGGAGATCGACGGCGACCGCCTCTCCGACCACGAGTTCAAGCTCTTCTTCCTGCTCCTGATCACGGCGGGCAACGAGACGACGCGCCACACGATGTCGCACGGCATCCAGGCGCTGCTCGAGAACCGCGACCAGCTCGCGCGGCTCTGCGCCGACCCGTCCCTCGCCGGCAGCGCCGCCGAGGAGATCATCCGCTGGGCGACCGCCGTGCACCACTTCCGGCGCACCGCGACCGAGGACGTCGAGGTCCACGGCAGGACGGTCCGGGAGGGCGACAAGGTCGTGCTCTGGTTCACGTCCGCCAACCGCGACGAGCGCCACTTCGACGAGGCGATGCGCTTCGACGTCGGGCGCACCCCCAACAAGCACATGGCCTTCGGCCTCGGCGGCCCCCACTACTGCCTCGGCTCGCACCTCGCCCGGCTCGAGATCAAGGTCTGGCTCGAGGAGCTGATCCCCTACCTGCCCGACCTGCACCTGAACGGCCCCGTCGACCGGATGCGCTCGAACTTCTTCAACGGCATCAAGC
Organism: Actinomycetota bacterium; assembly: GCA_041182985.1. Lineage (GTDB taxonomy): Bacteria > Actinomycetota > Thermoleophilia > Gaiellales > F1-60-MAGs149 > F1-60-MAGs149. Next base: position 1,870 of record JBEGMS010000127.1, on the reverse strand, counting down.
GCATACCGGTCCGCTACGAGGGCGACCGGGCCTAGCCGCCCGCGGCCGGGAGGCGGTAGGCTTCCCGCGTCACCCAGGGGAGGACGGGGAATGCTGGCAGTGCGGCTGCACGGGGGCGATGGCGCCCTCCACTTCGACGACATCGACGTGCCGGTCGCGGCCAGCGCCGACCAGGTCGTGGTCAAGGTGCGGGCCTGCGGGGTCTGCTACTCCGACATCCACGTCGTTGACGGCGACTTCGGCTCCGAGCCGCGCCCCCTCACCCTCGGCCACGAGGTGACCGCCTTCTCCGAGGAGCACGGCGACGTCTTCGTCTACACGCCGTGGGGCTGCGGCGAGTGCCGCTTCTGCGCGACGGGCAGCGAGATGATCTGCCCGGACAGCCATGAGGCCGGCCTGTTCGACCAGGGCGGCTACGCCGAGTACATGCTGGTCCCGCACCGGCGCTACATCTTCCCGCTCGGCGACCTCGACCCGATCGACTCCGCGCCGCTCGGCTGCGGCGGGCTGACCGCCTTCCGCGCCGTCAAGCAGGCGCTCGCGGTCCTGCGCCAGGGCCACGGCCAGCGCGCGCTCGTCCTCGGCGCCGGCGGCCTCGGCCAGTACGCCGTCCAGTACCTGCGCATGCTGTCCGACGCGGAGGTGCACGTCGGCGACCCCGACCCCGCCAAGTGCGAGACCGCGAAGGGCCTCGGCGCGAGCGAGGCCGCGGCGCCCGGCGAGCTCGAGGGCCCGTACACCGCGGTGCTCGACTTCGTGGCCGGGCAGGCCTCGCTCGAGGACGCCGCCCGCCTCGTCGACCGCCAGGGCATCCTGATCGCGATCGGCCTCCACGGCGGCCGCATCCCGTTCGGCTTCGGGGCCGTGCCGATGGAGGCCAAGCTGACCACCAGCGTGTGGGGATCGCTCGAGGACTTCGCCGAGCTGATCGCGCTCGCCCAGCGCGAGGAGATCCGCCACGTCGTCGAGCGCCTGCCCCTGGCGGACGCCGCCATCGCCCACGAGCGCCTGCGCAGGGGCGACGTCAAGGGCCGCTTCGTGCTGGTGCCGTGAGCGCGGTCCAGCCGGGCCGCGCGGCCTGATGGGCATCACCGTCCTCCTCGGGCTCGCCTGCGCGGTCTGCTGGGGCCTGCCCGACATCGCGCTCGCCCGCGCGGTGCGCACGGTGGGCATCGTGCCCACCGTGATCGGGTCGATCCTGATCGGCCTCGTCGCGACCTCGCCGCTGCTCCTCTGGGCCGGGCCGCTGCCCGACCCGACCCTGCGCGGCGTGCTGCTCGTGGTCCTCGCCGGCGGCCTCACGCTGGCCGGGTACATGACCGCCTTCAGCGCCTTCAAGGTCGGCAAGGTCAGCGTCGTCGCGCCGATCATCGCCTGCGAGGGCGCCGTCGCCGCCGTCGCCGCGATCCTGTTCCTCGGCGAGCGCCTCGAGCCCGCGATCCTGCTGTTCCTGCCCCTCGCCGCGGTCGGCGTCGTGCTGGCCGCCATGAGCGGCGACGGCGAGGGCCGGGGCGGCGTGCTGCGGGCCTCGGCCGCCGCGCTGGTCTGGGGCGGCATCCTGCTGACCGCGGCCCCCGTCGCCGACGAGTTCGGCGTGCTCTGGGGCTTCGCGCTGGTCCGCCTCGTCGCCCTCGTGATCGCGCTGCCGATCGGCCTCGCGCTCGGCACGGCCGGCAGCGGCCGCCGCGACTGGCGCAACGTGGCGATCTGGGGCGTCGGCGACAGCGTCGCGTCGCTTCTCTACGTGGCGGCCGCCGACCGCGGCCCCGTCGCCGTGGCGGGGGTCCTCGCCGCCCAGTTCGCGACGGTGGCGGCGATCGCGGGCGTGGTCCTGCTCAAGGAGCGCCTGCGCGGGCGCCACGTAGAGGAG
>JBEGMS010000126.1:0-2826 GCA_041182985.1 Actinomycetota bacterium | reverse complement strand
TCCCTGGACGTAGCTGACCTGCGCTCGGCCCGCGCGGCGCGAGCCGGGCCTCGAGGCCTTGTGGCGCGCGACGTCGAGCATCTGGGGCGTGAAGTCGAGGCCGGTCACCGACGCCGCGCCGGCGTCGGCGAACGCCTCGGAGAGGTCGCCCGTGCCGCACGCCACGTCGAGGACCCGGCTCGAGGGCGTCACCCCGGCCGCGCGCACGGTCGCCCGGCGCCACTGCTGGTCCTGGAAGAAGGAGTGCAGCCGGTTGTTCAGGTCGTAGCTGCGGGCGATCGCCGCGAACATCGCCTGCACCTTGCGGGCCTTCTCGGCGTCCGCGTGAGGGTCGCGCCCCAACGCCTCGGCGGTCCAGACGGGTTCGGTGGAGGCCATCGCGACGATCCTAGTGCGGTTCTCGGGACGCTGGCACGCCGGCAAGTCGGCGATAACGGCGTCGAGGTGTCCGAGAACGGCCCGAATCCGAGGGCCGTGGCGAAGCGCCGCCCGGATGCCCGATGCCAGAGTCGCGCCGCGTGGTGCGGTGCGAACGAAAGGCAACGACATGAACCTCGAATCGACCGTCGAACAGCTCTTCCACCTCCTCGTGTCCGGCGACCGCCGTCGCGCCCAGGCCTTCGTGGCCGCGCTCGGCGAGCGCGGCATCCCCGCGGAGCGGCTGGCGAACGACGTCTACTGGCCCGTGCACGAGATGCTCGTGAAGCTCTTCAAGCACGCGCAGATCTCGCGCCTCTCCTACAACTACGCCACGCGCACGCTGCGCCAGGTGGCCCACCAGGGCGCCTCCTCGTACGTCCGCAGCGGCGCGTCGCGCGGCCGGGTGCTCATGATGTGCGGCCCGACCGAGGGCGAGGAGCTGGGCGCGCAGCTGGCGGTCGACCTGCTCGAGGCCGCGGGCTACGAGGTCTTCTTCGGCGGCGCCGGCGTCGCCAACGACGAGGTGCTCGCCGAGCTCGCCGAAACCAAGCCGCACACCCTGGTCATGTGGGCCTCGGCCGCGTCCGACGCCCCGGCGATCCGGGCGCTGATCGACACCATCCGCGAGATCGGCGGCCACCCGGGCCTGCGGATCGCCTGCGGCGGCGGGGTCTTCAACCGGGCCTCGGGCCTCGCCGAGGAGATCGGCGCCGACGTCTCGGCGACCACCCCGACCGCGCTCGTGGCCGCCCTCGGGTCCCCCGTGGCCGACCTCGTCGCCGGCCCCCGTGCGACCGCCGCGACGGATGCCCCGGCGCGTCGCCGGATCTCGAAGGCCGCCTGAACCACCCTCGGCGCGGTTCCTCCCCGCGCCCGGGACAGTCACGCAGCCCGCCGGCCACGACGGACCGGCGGGCTGCGCGTTTCGGGGACGATCCACCGCATCCAGGGACGGGCAGGGCGGTATCGTCCGGGCACGTGCTTCCGAAGGCCGCCGAGGACCAACTCATCCGCCGCGCCCAGCGCGGTGACGGCGAGGCCGTCGAGGAGCTGATCCGCGCGCACCAGGGCGCGCTCTACGCGTTCATGCTGCGCCTGTGCCGGCGGCCCGAGCTCGCCGAGGACATGGTGCAGGAGGCGTTCGTGCGCGTCATCCGGCACATCGACCGTTTCGACCCGCGCTTCCGTTTCTCGACGTGGCTCTTCACGATCGCGCGGCGCCTGTGGGTCAACCACAGCCAGAAGATGCGCCCGGAGTTCGACAGCGAGGCCGCCGAGCGGTGGCTCGCGTCCGACCCGATGCCCGAGGAGCTCCTCTCCGAGCGCGAGGGCCGTGACCACCTCCGAAGGATCCTCGACGTCGCCGTCTCGTGCCTGTCGCCGATCCAGCGCGAGGTCGTGACGCTCTTCCACCACCACGCGTGGACCGTCGAGGCGCTCGCCGAGCACCTGTCGCTTCCCGTGGGCACGATCAAGAGCCACCTCCACCGCGCGCGTCGCCGCATGCACGAGGAGATCACCAAGGACGAGGCGATGGCCAAGCAGGCCGAGGAGTCGCTCCGGTGACGGACCCCGCCCGACGCGACGTCGACGTGACCGACTCGGTGATGCGCCGGCTCGGCTACGAACGGGCCGCGGACCCCGCGGCCGCGCGCCGCATGCGCCTTCGCCGCCGCACGGTGCTCGCGCTGCAGGCGACGGCCGCGCTGCTCGCCGTGGCCGCGGCCGCCGCATGGTGGCTGCGCCGGGCCGACGTGGCGCCGCATGCGCCCGTCGGGGACGCGCTGCGCGGGTCGGTGGCGCAGGGCGCCGAGCGGCTCGACGCCGTGCTCCTGGGGCTTCCGCGGCCGGGCCAGCGCCCTGCGGCGGACACCGCCGGCACGCCGGCGCCCGCCGACGCGGCCACGCCGCGCACCTACTGATGCCCCGTGCCGGCGCCCGCCGGCGGAACCCGCGGCGCGCCGCCGGGTGGGATACTTGGCGCATGGGCCGCGTCCACGCACTCGCACGATTCGCCGCGACGGCCGTCGCGATCGTCGTCGCCGCGCGTTCGTCGGCGGCGCCGCCCACCGACGGGGCCTTCGGCGGGTTCGTGGCGGTGCCGGCCGACGTACGGCTCGCCGTGCGGGTGCGCGATGCGCGCGCCCTGCGCGCCGACGCGCGGCTCGCGCCGCTCCGCGACGCGCTGCAGGCGCTGCTGGGATCGCGCACGCTCTCCGAGTCGTGGGACCGGCTCGCGGCGCAACTCGGCATGGACGCGTCGTCGCTCGGTGACCAGCTGCTCGGGCTCGACGTCGTCTACGCGGAGCGCGCGTCGGCCGCCGCCGCGGAGTGGGCGATCGTCACGCGCGTCGACCCGCGAGTGCACCAGCTGCTCGTCGATCGCCTGAAGCCCGCCGCCGGGTC
>JBEGMS010000125.1:0-2916 GCA_041182985.1 Actinomycetota bacterium | reverse complement strand
TCGTCGGGCCGAGCCCCTGCGGGTACTGCTCCGTCACGATCACGGGCACCGCGAGCGCGCGGCAGCCGCGGATCAGCGCGTCGACGTGCAGGAGCGGTTCCGGCCGCACATCGCCGGCTGGGAGCCGATGGTCACGCACGTCGACGCGCTGATCCGCGGCTGCCGCGCGCTCGCGGTGCCCGTGATCGTGACGGAGCAGTACCCGCAGGGGCTCGGCCCGACGATCCCCGAGCTCGCGGAGGCCCTGGAGGGGGTCGACCCGATCGAGAAGCGCGCCTTCTCGTCGCTCGGCGCACCCGAGACGGTGGCGCAGCTCGAGCAGTACGGCCGCGACCAGGTCGTCGTCTGCGGCATCGAGGCCCACGTCTGCGTGCAGCAGTCCGTCGCCGACATCCTCCGCTCGGGCCGCGAGGCGCACGTGGCGCTCGACGCGATCGCGAGCCGGACCGCCTCGAGCCGCGAGATCGGCGTGCGCCGCATGCGCGCGGCCGGGATGGCGCCGAGCGGCGTCGAGCTCGCCCTCTTCGAGATGATGCAGTCGGCCGACCATCCGGCCTTCAAGGAGGTCTCGGGCCTCGTGCGCGACCTGCCCCGCTCGTTCGCCGGGGAGCCGGTCGCGTGAGCGGCCTCGTCCTGCACGACCACCCGTGGTCGTCGAACGCGCAGAAGGCGCGCCTGATGCTCGACCTGCTCGGGCTCGAGTACGAGACGCGCGAGGTGCCGTTCGAGATGGAGCGCGCCGAGTGGCACGTCGCCGTCAACCCGGTCGGCGGGATCCCGGCGCTCCTCGACGGCGACTTCGCGCTCGCCGAGTCCAACACGATCCTGCGCTACCTCGCCGACCGCGAGGGCCGCGACGACCTCTACCCCCGCGACCCGCAGGCCCGCGCCCGCATCGACTGGGTGCTCGACCTGTGGGGCATCATGGTGCGGCCCGCGCTGTTCGGCTACGAGTCGGCGCAGTACGGGATCGTGCCCGGGCTCGGGCTGTTCGCGAAGGACGCGCCGCCCGCGGCCGAGGTCGCGGAGCTGTTCGCGGCGCAGGCCCCGAAGCTGAACCGCGCGATGGCCGTCCTCGACGACCCCGGCCCGTGGGCCTGCCACGGGCGCCTGACGATCGCCGACCTCGCGGCGACGCCCGTCCTGCACCGCGCCCTGCACGCCCCGATCGACCTCGACCTGGTGCCGCGCATGCGCGTCTGGGCCGAGGCGACGAACGCGCTGCCCGAGTGGCAGGCGCTGGTGCCGGGCTGCGGCGTGCCGGACCGCTAGGCCGGGCTACGGGGCGCCGCAGTCGGGGCCGCTCGTCGGCGCCGCGAAGATCCGCTCGGCGAGGACGTCGAGGTCCTCGGTGGCGCGGATCGAGAACGGGCCGGCGGCCGCCATCCGCACGATCGTCTGGCCCTGCGAGCCGGCGGTCACGCAGTCGGCCACCCCACCCGTCTCCCAGTAGGGCATCCAGCGCACGCGCAGGAGGTACAGGCCGGGCTCGGAGACGGTCCCCCGCAGCTGGGCGTGGTCGTGTCCGCGGATGCGCGCCTCCCCCGGCCCGGTCATCATCGGCGTGGGGTCCGGCAGCTCGTAGAAGCTCCACGCCCCGCGCCGCTCGACGAGCTCGAGGCCGGAGCGGCCGGAGCGCAGGAGCTCCGCCTCGGCCTCGGCCCCCTCGGTGTCGAGCGGGGTGTCGGGCAGGAGCACGTACTTGACGGCGCGCGAGCGCAGCCACGACTGGAACTCCCACGGCGTGATCTCGGACTGGTAGAGGACGGGGTTCTCGGCAAGGTCGACCTGGCGGTACCAGCCGCGCACCAGCGGGTAGCCGGCCTCGGGGATCCAGAAGGCCTCCCAGCGCCCGCGCGTCTGCACGACCTCGATGCGGTAGTCGGGCGAGTGGTGCTCGGCGAGGAACCCGACGGCCGGCGTCCAGAACCCCTCCTGCGTCGGGCGCGAGTCGGAGCGGGTGACGGCGTCGACGAGGTCGGGGAGCGCGCCGTACGCGCAGGAGGCGATCAGGGCCGCGACGACGAGGGCGCGCGGGCGCCAGGCGACCGCGGCGGCCGCGATCGCCACCATCGGGAACGCGAAGTAGCGCAGCCGCGCGAGGTTGTCGCCGACGGGGGTGGGCACCGCGTAGAGGAGCAGCGCGCCGACCGCCCAGAGGATCAGCAGCCACATGATCAGCCGCGTCTCGGGCCGGCGTCGGGCCACCGCGACGCCGAGGACGGCGATCGCGAGCACGGCCACGAGATGGCCGATCAGGAACGGATAGACGCCCTCGGACGGGAACAGCCAGCCGATCGCGGCCTGCACGACCACGAGCGCGCCCAGCCACGCGGCGACGACGATCGTGCGCGGGTCGAAGCGGCGGTGCTCCAGCCAGACCGCGGCCAGGATCAGCCCCAGGAAGAGGAACGCCAGCGGGCTGACCCCGAGCGTGACGGCGCCGAGCGCGAAGCCGAGGCCGTGGCGGCGGCGCTGCAGCGCGATCAGGCACAGCAGCATCACCATCGCGCCGACGGCGTACGCGTACCCGCCCGTGAAGAGCGGGCCGAGCGAGAGCAGGCCGAAGGCGCGGCTGCCCCAGCGCGCCGGCTCGCCCCAGCGGCCGATCACGAGCACGGCGAAGAGCGCCGCGGAGACGACGACGGCGACCAGGGCGGCCGTGGCCGGGCCGATGTACTCCTGGGGCAGGTACAGGAGCATCGAGTACGAGACCAGCGGGTAGTCGCCGGCGTACCAGAGGTTGTCCCACAGGAACGACTCGCGCGAGACGAGCAGCGCCCGGTAGAGATGCGCGGAGGCGTCGTCGGGCGGCGGCGTCAGCAGGTTGAGGAGCCCCGCGCCGCCGAGCGCGAGGAGCGCCGCGAGGACGGCCTCGCGGACCACGAGCGGCACGCGCAGGGCGCGCGCGCGGAC
>JBEGMS010000124.1:0-2839 GCA_041182985.1 Actinomycetota bacterium | reverse complement strand
GGGCCGCCGGTCCGAAGACCGACGGCCCATAGGCTACCACTCGGGGATGCGTACTAGGACGCGCCGCCGACGAAGTGCTTGATGTGCGACGTCTGCGGCAGGTTGCCGTCGACGCGCATCGAGGCGCGGAACGTGACGAGATCCGCGTTGAAGGCGTACTCGTCCGAGCGGTCGAGGCGGATGCCGCCGACGGTGCGGACGTAGTACGAGGGGAGGTGACCGCAGATCACGGACTTCACGCCGGTGCCGGGCGAAGCCATGTGCGGATTCTCGAACACCTCGCGGCCCAGGAGCAGGTCGCGGCGCTCGCCGCTCGCAGCCGGGTCGAAGATGTAGTTGCCGGCGGTGTCCTTGAGCTTGCGGACGGCGCCGATCGCCGCACCGTTCATCATCCAGCCGACGCCCGGGAGCAGGCGCGCCGCGCCGTCCAGGGAGTAGTACAGGTCGATGAGGTTGTCGGCGGTGAAGGCACCCGAGACACCGGTGCCGCCCGTGCCGCCAGCGGCCGAAGCCGAGACGATGCCGTTCGGCTGGACCGTGCCCGTACCGATGGTCAGCGCGCTCTGGACGTTGTAGCCCAGACCGTTACCGACCTGATCGGCGAGGAAGCCGAGGAGGTCGACGCCGGAGTCCTCGATCAGCTCGCGGCTGACCTGGATGAGGAAGCCGTACTTGAAGGCCTTCAGCTCCGTGAAGGCGTTCATCGTCGGGTCCGACTCGGAGAAGTTCGCGCCCTGAGCGGTGACGGTGCTCGAGGACGAGTACGCCGAGAGGCTCGGGATCTGGAGCGTCTCGCCGCCGGCCGTGTTCAGCACGGTCGGGACGTCGAGCATCGGACCCACGAGGCGAGCCTTCAGGATGACCTGGTCGAAGAACGAGGTCGGGACCGGAGCGCCGGTCGAGGTCGTCAGGACGTCGCGCTTCTCGAAGTTGTACGACCGGATCTCGCCCTTCGCGAGAGCCCGGATCGCCTCCGCGTCGGAGTCGTCGCCCGCGGGCTCCTCGTCCGTGCGGATCTCAGCCGCGACCGCGTCGAGGCGCGCAGCGCGCTCCTCGTCGGACCGGAGCTGCTCGATGATCTGCGCGCGCGAGTCGAGCTCGGCGGAGATCTTCTGGTACTTCTCCTCCTCCTCGCCGGTCAGGTCGCGCTTCTCAGCGGCCGCCGTGTCGAGCAGGTGCTTCGCCTCGTGCCACGCGGCCTGGCGAAGATCGTGCTGGCGCTTGATGTACTCGGACATCTGCGATCTCCCTTCGGAAATCAAGTTGGGGTTGACTACCGGCCGCGGCTCCGCGAAACCGAAACACCCGACGCGGCTCCGCATCGGATACCAGAATCATAACCCCGCGAAATAGTGAAACTAGAGTCCGCAGAAAGTAGCGGCTAGACGCGCGCCATCAGCACGTCGAGCTGCTTCTGCTTCATCGCCAGCTTCGCGGCGACATCGTCACGCTCGGCGCGGAGCTTCGTCACGGCCTGATCGAGGACGGCGGCGAGCTCGTCGTCGAGCGTCTCGCCCTTCTCGAGCGCCGTGATCGCCTCGTTCAGCTTCTCAGCCTCGAGGCCCGTAGCGTCGACGAGGCCGTCCAGGCTGCGGACGCTGGCGGCCGTCGCCTCGTATGCCGGGAAGCCCGTCACGATCGATACCTCGTGGAGACGGACCTCGCGGAGTTCGCGCTCCTGCCCGTCATCGCTCCACGAGTCGCCGCCCTTCGGGACGCTGAAGCCGAAGGACATCGAGTCGATGTCGCCACGCTTCAGGAGAACTGCCATGTCGCGGCCGTCCGTCGTGTCGGGCAGGTCTGCTTCGACCTCGAGGCCGCGCTGCGACTCCGACAGGCGGAGCGTTCCGGCGCGCTTCGAGGCGAGGACACGCGAGGTGTCGTGATTGACGAAGAGCTTGATCTCGTTACGCGAGCGCAGCGAGCGCGCGAACGCGCCCGGCGCGATCCGCTCGATGAACGGAAGCGGCTGGCTCGGCGAGTTGAACGCGGCCGCCAGGCCGACGAACGTCATACCGTCGCCCTCCGTCGCGTTCCGAATCTCGAACTCGTTGACCGTGACGCGACGCTGCTCGACCCCGTTCTCCATACGAAACAGGGTAGCACCGGGGCGCTCGCGAACGGAGATCCCCGGATACCATCGCCGATCCTCGGCCTCCTCCTCGGCGGCAATCTGATCGCGCTTCCGATTGAACCATTCGATCGCCGGCTGCGGATCCAGCGGATCGATGCCCCAGAGGTAGAACGCGACGGCGCCGTTGCCCGGCCAGCCGTCCGCGTCCGCGTCAGAGTTCTGCGGCGCGTCAAGGTCGACGAGATGCCGAGCCGCCCAGGCGGCGACGCGCACGACCTTGTCCTCTGACACCTCGCCGGCCGCCATCAGGCGAGCCTCGCGGATCGTGCGCTCGACTAGGCCGTCGCCGCCATAGCCTTCGGCGCGCAACTCGAGGCCGCGCGCGGCAGCATCGCGGATGTATTGCGGCAGCGTGAGGTCGACCTGGCGATCCTCGCCGCGCGTCGACTTCGGATGATCCTCCGGCAGGAGATCATTATCCGTCACATAGTTCGCATCCTCGGGCGCGCCCGTCCGCAGGAGATATAGGAACGCATTGACGCGAGCCATCGCCCACGCGGCACGCGACACGCCGGGGCGGTGACTCGTCGAGTACGCGCCAGCGCCGCGACGATACACGGCGGCGAGCTGGCCGAACGTCGTCCGCGTCCAATCCGGCCGGTCCTCCTCGAGCATCCGCTCGTTATGGTCCGTCGCCTTATTGCGAAGCGCCGTCTCCGTTCGCGCACTCAACTCGATATCGCCGCCTGGACCACTCGCCGACCC
>JBEGMS010000123.1:0-5064 GCA_041182985.1 Actinomycetota bacterium | reverse complement strand
CCGCTACCCCGACCGCGCGCTGCGCCCCGATCCGGGCATCGACCGCGCCGCGGCGCTCGCCGCCGCCCGCGCCGTCGAGGCGGCGGCCGCGGCGAGCCCCGACGAGGCGGCCCCCGCCCTGCTCGAGCGGGTCGTCGCCGACCCCGCCATCCGCGAGCTCCTCGCGAGCCGCGCCCAGAGCTCCACCTCGTACCCGGTCGAGGGGCTGACCGGCGGCCACCTCGCCGACGTCTCGCACCTCCTCGCCGACGCCGAGACCCGCCGCGTGCGCGGCGGCAACCAGGGCCTCGCCGAGGGCCTCGCCGCCGGGCTCGGCGATGCCGTCCGCCTCGGGACCCCCGTGCGCGGCGTGCGGCGGGTCGGCGGCCGGATCGAGGTCGACGCCGACGACGGGCGCCATGCGGCCGACGCGTGCGTTGTCGCGGTGCCGCTGCCGATGCTCGAGCGGATCGCCTTCGAGCCCGGTTTGCCCGCCGCCACGCGTGCCTGGATCGCCGCGATCCCGTTCGGGCGCGCGGCGAAGCTGGCCCTGCCCCTGTCGGCGGCGGTCCCGCCCGACGCGGTGATGTCCGTGCCCGAGCGCTTCTGGGCCTACGTGACTCCCTGCGACGAGGTCGGCGGGCGCGTGGCCGGCTCGTGGGCCGCGGCGGAGCCCGTGCTGGCCCGGCTCGGGGTGCGCGACGGGCCCGACCGCTGGACCCGTGCCGTGCGCGGGCTTTGGCCCGAGCTGCCGCTCGACCCGGATGCCCGGCCGCGGCTGACGCGCTGGATCGACGCCGAGTGGACCGGCGGCTCCTACTCCGTGATCGGGGCGATGCCCGGCGGCCGCGACCGCCATCCCGTCGGCGACCCGGTCGACGGGATCGCCTTCGCGGGCGAGCACACCGCCCCCGCGGCCTGGACGGCCACGATCGAGGGTGCGATCCTCAGCGGCGAGCGCGCTGCGGCCGACGTGCGGTCCATGATCGGCGCCTGAGGCGCTGCCGCTCAGCCGCGGCAGGCGTCCGCGAAGCCGCGCCCGATCCCCGTCGCGACGGCCGCCGCGGAGGCGTCCGCGGCGCGCGCGTCCCGCTCCAGGCGGTCGGGATCGACGCCGTGGCGCGCGAAGAAGTCGCTGGTCTGGGGCAGCAGCGTGCCGTCGTGGTCGCCGCGGATGCCGCGGGCGAGGGCGTCCGCCCAGGACACGGGGGTCTCCGGGTGGCACTGGAACGCCCAGGCGCGCTCCCCGCAGCGCACGGCCTGCACGCTGACGTCGTTCTCGAGCAGGATCGTGGAGCCCGGCGGCGGCGTGAAGGCCCAGGCGTGGGCGTGGAAGCTCGGGTAGGCCGCCGGCGCCCCGGCGAGCAGCGGGTCGTCCTGCGCGGCCGCGGTCGCGCGCACGTCGTGGTACCCCTGCTCGACCTGGCAGCGATAGGCCTCGCCGCCCGTGGCCTGCGCGAGCAGCTGGCCGCCGAGGCAGAGCCCGAGCACCGGTCGGCCCAGGGCCAGCGCCTCCTCGATCGCCGCGCGGGCGCGGTGCACCGGCGGCACGTCGTCGACGGGATCGTTGAGGCCGGGCAGCACCACGAGGCCGTCGTAGTCGGCGACGGCCGGCAGGTCGTCCGTGGCCATGCGCACGTCGAGCTCGGCGCCAGCGGCCTCCAGGGCGTCGCCGACCCGTCCGGGCCCCTTGTCGACGTCGTTCTGCACGACCAGGATCCGCACCGCGCGCTCGCCCTCCGCCATGGCGGGAGTATGCCAAGCGGACGCGCGTGGCGACCGGTCGCTCCGCCATGATCCGCGCATGGCGGACCACGTGGTCAGGATGGAGACGTCGGACCTCGACGCCGTCGAGCCGGTCCTCGAGGACGGCGCCCTGGCCCGCACCGCCGTGCGCCTCGACGCCGGCGGCGGCCTGACGTCCGGCGTCTGGGAGTCCGAGGCCTTCACCTGGGAGACGGACGGGTACCCCGTCGACGAGACCTGCGTGATCATCGAGGGCGTCGTCGAGTTCCGCTACCCGGACGGGTCCGTGGAGACGTTCGGGCCCGGCGAGGCGTTCGCGATCAGGAAGGGCACCCCGCTCGTCTGGCATCAGGACGGCACGGTCCGCAAGTGCTTCGTTATCCGCGAGGGCTGCGCGGGCGGGCCTGCGGCCGCCCGCGCGCCGACGGCGCTCTAGGCTTCACCCATGGCCGACGACATCGCGCAGATCGGGGGAGACGAGCAGGCCGCCGCCGAGCGCTCCTGCGCCGACGTCACCACCGGCGAGGCGCGCTACCTGATGGCGCTCCTCGACATGCAGCGCGAGGCGGGCGGCGACCCGTCGCAGGCCAGCCTGGCGCGGCACCTCAAGGTGTCGGCGCCGACCGCGCTCGAGATGCTGCGCCGGCTGCGCACGCTCGGCCTCGTCGAGGCGGAGGCCGTGCGGCTGACGCCGGCGGGCACGAGCGCCGCCCTCGTCCTCAGCTCGCGGCGCCGCGCCGCGCTGCAGATCATGCAGGACGTGCTCGGGCTCGAGGGCGACGACGCCGAGCACGAGGCCGCCTGGCTCGCGGCCAGCGCCTCGCCGCTGCTCGGACGCCACCTGATCAGCTGGCGCGCCCACGGCCCCGGCGCCTAGGGTCGCACAGGCCCCGCTCAGGCGGACGCGGCGGCGGCCGCCTCGCGGCGCGCCACCTCGGCGCGGACGCGCGGGGCGACCTCCTTGCCGAGCAGTTCGATGCTGCGCAGCGTCGCCTCGTGCTGCAGGGGCGACGCGCTCAGCTTGAACAGGAAGCGGGTGTTGCCGAAGACGGCGTGGTAGTCGAGCAGCTTCTCGACGACGTCGTCGACGGAGCCGATCAGGAGCGCCCCGCCGGGCCGGCACTCGTGGTCGTAGTGGTCGCGGCCGCGCGGCTGCCAGCCGCGCTCGCGCCCGATCTGGTTCATCATCGCCTGGTAGGTCGGGTAGACGAGCTCCTGCGCCTCCTCCGTGGTCTCGGCGACGAAGCCGTGGGCGTTGATCCCGAGCCGCAGCGCGGCCGGGTCGTGCCCGAACTCCTCCCAGGCCCTGCGGTAGAGGCGCGTCATCGGCTCGAAGTGCCGGAACTCGCCGCCGATGATGGCGAGGGCGAGCGGCAGCTCGAGCGCGGCGGCGCGCACCGCCGACTGCGGGGTGCCGCCGATCGCGAGCCAGATGGGCAGCCGCTCCTGGTAGGCGCGGGGGTAGACGGCGCGATCGTCGATCGACGGCCGGTGCACGCCCTCGTGGCGGACGACGAGGTTGTCGCGCACGTTGAGCAGCAGGTCGAGCTTCTCGGCGAAGATCTCGTCGTACTGCGCGAGCTCCTGCCCGAAAAGCGGGAACGACTCGATGAAGGAGCCGCGCCCGGCCATGATCTCGGCCCGGCCGCGCGAGATCTGGTCGATCGTCGCGAACTGCTGGTAGACCCGGATCGGGTCCTCGGAGCCGAGGACGGTCACGCCGCTCGACAGGCGGATCCGCTCCGTGCGGGTGGCGGCCGCGGCGAGGACCGTCGACGGCGATGAGACCGCGAACTCGGGCCGGTGGTGCTCGCCGAGGGCGATCACGTCGAGGCCGGCGGCGTCGGCCACCTCGATCTCCTCGAGCAGGTTGCGGATGCGGGTGCCCTGGTCGATCTGCTCGCCGGTGGCGGCGTCGGGCATCGAATCGCCGAAGTTGTAGAGGCCGATCTCCATGCACCCCTCCCAACGACGGACGGGCGCGGCGTGTTCCCGGCGGTCGGCTAGAGCCCGTCGAGCGCCGCGGCCAGCGGCTCGACCATCGCCGCGTGCTCCGGCTTCATCAGGGTGGCGCGCAGCACCGTCGCGGTGGGCGCGTCGGCCTCGACCCCCGCCATCGCGGGGTCGACCCGCAGCTTGGCCACGTGCCAGCCACGCGCGGCGAGCCGGTCGTAGTCGGCGTCGCAGGCCGCCGTCACCGCCGTGGCGGTGGCCAGGTCGCGGTGCCAGCAGACGATGTCGAGGTCGGGTGCGGCCACGACGCGCCAGCCGTCGAGCGCCTCGAGCCGCGCGGCCAGCGACACCGCGGCGGCGCGGGCCCCCGCGAGGTGCTCGCCGAGGCCCGCCCGGGTCAGGGGCAGGGCGCGCAGCGTGGCCCACAGCGCGGCGGCCGCGGCGCCCGAGCGCGAGCACTCGAGCGAGACCTCGCCCGGGTGGAGCTCGTCGGAGGTGAAGTACGTGTACGGCGAGTCGTGGCGGTAGAGCGACCCCACGCCCGGGTCGCGGAACAGGACGCAGCCGCAGCCGTAGGGCTGCAGGCCGTGCTTGTGCGGGTCGATCGCGATCGAGTCGGCCCGGGCCAGCGCCGCGAACGGCGCGGGGTCGACGCCGGGGGTGCCGCCGTCGGCGAGCAGCGCGAAGAAGCCGCCGTAGGCCGCGTCGACGTGCAGGCGAGCGCCGTGCGCGGCGCACAGGTCGGCGATGCGGTGGACGGGGTCGAGGCGGCCGAGCGCGGTGGTGCCGAGGGTGGCGACGACGGTGCCGACGCCGCCGGCCGCGAGGCGCGCCTCGAGCGCGTCGAGGTCGAGCGCGCCGTCGGGGGTCTGGGGCAGCTCCTCGTGGCGGACGCCCACGACCTCGCTGATCCGCGCGTGCGTGTAGTGGGCGTTGGCGGCGGAGACGACCGCGCGCTCGGGGTGCAGGCGCCGCGCGACCCAGAGCGCCTCGAGGTTGGCCCAGGTGCCCGACGCCGTCAGGTGCCCGAGGTGCTCGCCGTAGCCGAGCATCGCCGCGATCTGGGCGACCGCCTCGCGCTCGAGGTGCGCGGTCGCCGGCCCGCCGTCGAGGGCGTGGTTGTTGGGGTTGAGCAGCATCGCCATGGCGTAGGCCGACCAGGCGACGGGGTGGGGCGGCTTGAGCATCTGCCCGAGGTACCGGGCGTCGGCGAACGGGTACGAGGCGCCGAGCCGGTCGGCCAGCGCGTGCAGGGCCTCCGCCCAGGCGGGCGGCGCCTCGCCGCCGTCTGCGAGCAGCGACCCGAGCGGCAGCAGCTCGTCGGCGCGGCGGTGCAGGCGCTCGATCTCGTGGGGCGGGAGCGACGGCTCGGGCACGGGGGCATCC
>JBEGMS010000122.1:0-2513 GCA_041182985.1 Actinomycetota bacterium | reverse complement strand
TGCCCGCCACGGCCTACCTGCGGATCCGCCGGGGCCACACCCTGATCCGCGAGGGCGCCGGCGGCGGCGGCTTCGGGCCGCCGCCGGCCCCGTAAGCGCCGCCCCCGCGGCCCCGACTCCGGGGCATGGAAACCGAACGCCTCCTGATCGCCCTCGAGGATCAGGGTGTCGCCCCGGCGGATCCGCAGGTAGCCCTTGCCGGGCAGGGGGCGCTCCTCGCCGGTCGCGCCGTCGCGCAGGGCCGCCCGGCCGGGGCGGCCGGGCTCGCCGCCGTCGCGGCCGCGGGCGCCGAAGCGGGGGTCGGTCTGCTCGACGTAGTACATCCCGTCGGCCTCGTCGGCGAGCAGACGGTAGTCGCGGCGGATGCCCATCCCGCCGCGCTGGTGGCCGGCCCCGCCCGAGCCCTCGATCAGCTCGCTGCGCTCGACGACGAACGGGTACTCGAGCTCGGCGATCTCGACGGGGAGGATCGCGCAGTTGGAGGTGTAGGGGTCGATGCCGTCGTCGCCGGGGTGGCCCGGGCGCGCCCCGCCGCCGCCGCCGAGGATGTCGACGAGCAGCGACAGCTCGCCCGTGCGCGGGTCGACCGCCTGCAGCACGAACGACGGGAACGAGACCTGGCTGCCGGCGATCGCGTGCTCGGGCAGGAGGTCGGAGAGGGCGTCGATGATGACGTCGGTGAGGCGCTGGACCGCGAGGTGGCGGGCGCTCAGCGCGGTCGGGAAGACCGGGTTGAAGAGCGAGCCCTCGGGGGCGATCACCCGCACGCGGCTGGCGAGGCCCGCGTTGTGCGGCACGTCGCCGCCGAGGAAGCAGCGGACCGCGAAGTAGGCGGCGGCGTGGCTGCTCGCGAGCGGCACGTTCATGCCCGACGGGATCTGGGCCGAGCTGCCCGAGAGGTCGACGACGAGGGTGCCGTCCTCGACCGCGAGCCGCGCGTGGACCCGGACCGGGTCGGTGCCCTCGAAGCCGATGTCGTCCAGGAAGCCCTCGGCCTCGACGGCCCGGTCCGGCCACGACCGGAACAGCGCCTCGGTGCGCCGCGCGGTCTGCTCGACGACCGCCTCCATCCCGCCGAGCACCAGGTCGAGGCCGTGGCGCTCGACGAGCTCGCCGATGCGCAGGGCGCCGCGCCGGCACGAGGCGATCTGGGCGTCGAGGTCGCCGAGGGTGGCGGCGGGGTCGCGCACGTTCGCGGCGACGAGCTCGTAGACGGCCGCGACCCGCTCGCCGCGGTCGACGAGCCGGATCGCGGGGAAGATCAGGCCCTCCTGGTAGAGCTCGGTGGTCTGCGCGCTCTCGGTGCCGGGGAAGCGCCCGCCGATGTCGATGTGGTGGGCGATCGAGCCCGTCCAGGCGACCAACGCCTCGCCGGCGAAGACGGGCGTGAAGACCTGCAGGTCGGGCGTGTGGGTGCCGCCCATGTACGGGTGGTTGGTGATGAAGGCGTCGCCCGCGTGGACGCGCTCGCCGTGCTTGGCGATCACCGCCTCGAGGGCGAACTGCATCAGCCCGAGCTGCGCGGGGATCTGCTCGGAGTTGGCGATCGCGCGGCCGTCCGCGGCGAACAGGCCGCAGTTGAAGTCGAGCATCTCGCGGATGATCGGCGAGTAGGACGAGCGGTACTCGACGACGGCCATCTCCTCGGCGATGTGCCGGAAGGCGCTGGCCAGGATCTCCTGCAGGACGGGGTCGGGCCGCTCGCTCATGCGCGCTCCAGGACGAGGGCGCCGCCGGGCTGCACGGCGGCGGTCCAGCCGCGGTGGAGCACGGTCGTCGTGTCCTCCTGCTCGATGATCGCGGGGCCCGTCAGCGGGGTGCCGGGCACGAGCGCGTCGCGCTGGACGACCGGCCACTCCGCCCAGGTCCCGTCGAAGACGCGCTGCGTCCCGACCGGGGCGTCGACGGGTGCGCCGCCCTCCGACCGGGCGGGCTGCGTCCGGGCGGTCGCGCGCAGCCGGATGGTGACGATCTCGGTGTCGGGGATCGCGGGCGTGTAGTCGTAGAGCCGGTGGTGCTCCGCCGCGAACGCCGCCTCGGCCGCCGCGAGGCCGGCGGCGCCCGTCGGCCGCGGGGGCAGCGGCACGGTCAGGTTGTAGGCCTGGCCGCGGTAGCGCATGTCGGCCTCCCAGGCGAGCTCCTCGCCCGTGGCCACGCCGCCCGAGCGGTCGAGGAGGGCACGCGCCTCGGCCTCCATGCGCGCCATCTCCCCGTCCAGCTCGGCCGCGTCGATCGCGGCCGTGGGACGGCGCCAGGTGCGGCGCAGGTCGTGGCGGATGTCGGTGGCGAGCAGGCCCCAGGCGGCGGCGACGCCGGGGTAGCGCGGCACCACCACGCGCGGGATGCCGACCTCGTCGGCCAGCTGGCAGCCGTGCATCGGCCCCGCGCCGCCGATCGCCACCAGCGCGAACTCGCGCGGATCGAGCCCGCGGGCGACGCTCATCACGCGCACGGCGTTGGCCATGTTGGCGTTGAGGATGCGCAGCACCGCCTGCGCGGCCTCCTCCACGGAC
>JBEGMS010000121.1:0-2982 GCA_041182985.1 Actinomycetota bacterium | reverse complement strand
GCCTTCGCGGGCGAGCCGGCGCAGCGCCTCGAGGCCGCGGGGCAGGTCGGGGAGGAGGATCGCGGCGCCGGCCTGCGCCGCGGGCGCCGGGTGGATCCGGAGCCGCACGCCCTGCGCGGTCTCGTCGAGGCGCAGCGCCGTGAAGCCGCCGCCCGAGCCGGCCGTCGCGGCGGCGTCGGTCGCGAGGGCGCTGGCGACGGGCATCCGCTCGCCGCCCTCGGGCAGCGGTCCGAGGGTCCAGCCGGCGGCGCGCAGCTCCAGCTCGAGCGGGCCGAGCGCGGCCGTGGGCTCGACGCGGGCGAGCCACGCCTCGCGGTCGATCTCGATCAGCCGGCCCGACGGCATCGCCGGCTCGGGCGGGGACGCGGCCGACGCCCCGGGCGCCACGCCCGTCGTGCGGGCCCAGGCGACGGGGTCCCAGCTCACGCGCGCTCCGGGGTGGAGCGGCGCGCGGCCCGCGCCTCGCGGGCGCCGCGGACCGCGAGCTGCCCGCAGGCGGCGTCGATGTCGGTGCCCTTGGAGCGGCGCAGGGTGTGGGGGATGCGGCGGCGGTCGAGCACCTCGCGGAAGCGGCGGACGCGCTCGGGGTCGGAGGCCTCGAGGTCCGCGGCGGTCGGGTTGTACCAGATCAGATTCACGTGGCAGGCGCCGGGCAGGTGCTCGTGCAGGAGGTCGGCGAGGCGGTCGGCCTGCTCCGTGCGGTCGTTGACCTCGTCGAGCAGGAGGTACTCGACGTAGACGCGCCGGCGCGTGGCGGCCCGGTAGCGCTTGAGCGCGGCCATCAGCTCGGCGAGGGGGTAGCGGCGGTTGACGGGCATCAGCCGCTCGCGCAGGGCGTCGTCGGGGGCGTGCAGCGAGATCGCGAGCTTGAGCTGCAGGGGCTGGGCGGCCAGCGCGTCGATGCCGGGCACCCATCCGGCCGTGGAGATCGCGATCGAGCGCGCCCCGAGGCCGAAGCCCTCGGGGTCGTTGGCGAGGCCGCAGAACGCGAGCACCTCGTCGAGGTTCTGGAGGGGCTCGCCCATCCCCATCATCACGACGTTGCGGATCCGGGCGCCCCGGCCCTGCGCGGTGCGCGCGGCCCACAGCAGCTGCTCGAGGATCTCGCCCCGGGTCAGGGAGCGCCCGAAGCCCATCGCCCCCGTCGCGCAGAAGGCGCAGGCCAGCGCGCACCCGGACTGCGACGAGAGGCAGACGGCGTGCCGGTCGCCGTGGCGCATCAGCACCGTCTCGAGCGGGAAGCCGTCGGCGGTCTCGAAGCGGGCCTTGACCGTGCCGTCGGCGCTCTCCTGCACGTCGCCGAGCACGAGCTCGCGCGCCGGGGCGGCCGCCTGCAGCGCGGCGCGCAGGTCCTTCGGCAGGGTCGTCGCCTCGTCCCAGGAGGCGATCAGGTCGCGCGTGACCGCGTGGCGCACCTGCTCCACGCGGTAGGCGGGCGCGTCGCGCTCGGCCAGCACGGCGTAGGCGGCCTCGAGGTCCATGGGTCGAACGCTACCGGTCGGCCGGCGGCTAGTCGTTGAAGACGGTGCCCGCGCCCGTGCCCGCGGGCGCCGGCGGGGCCGTCTCCACGGGGGCGGGGGGCGTGGTGACGGGCAGCGTCTCGAACGGCGCCGTCCCGCCGGTGGTCGCCGTCGGATCGGTCACGGGGGGCGCGACGGGCGCGGGCCTGGCCGGCTTGGGCTTGGCCGGCTTGGGCTTCGCGGTCGTGGTCGCGCCGGTGGTCGCCGGGTCGGGTGCGGTCACGGCGCCCTGCACCACGGGCTGGCGCACGCCGGTCAGCCAGGTCATCACGTACGGGTATGGCGGCACGGCCCAGCCGCCGCCCGGGTGGATCTCGAAGTGGAGGTGCGGCGGCGTGCCCTGCGCGTCGCCGCTCGCGCCGACGAAGCCGATCACGTCGCCGCGCTCGACCGTCGCGCCCTCGGTGGCCAAGGGCGAGAAGCCGGCGAGGTGCGCGAAGTAGAAGAGGTTGCCGTGGCGGTCGGCGAGCCACAGCCGGCGTCCGCCGACGTCGTTCCAGCCGACGCGGAAGACGGTGCCGTCGGCGATCGCGAGGATCGGCGTGCCGGCGGGCGCGAACACGTCGAGGCCCTGGTGCTGGCCCGTCGTGGCGCGCGGCGCGCCCCAGTCGTCGGAGAAGTCGTTCGCCGTCGCGCCGAGCACCGGGAACATGTACTCGCCGGAGAGGAGCTGCTCCTGGCGGACCGGATCGATCGGCGGGTTGTCGGAGAAGCCGCCGGGCGGCGGGTCCTGGGTGGAGTTCGTGTCGTACTGGCCGGTCGGCAGCTCGACGGCGTCGGACGGGTCGACCGCGGGCGGCTGGCCCGTGGTGTCCGTCGGCGCCGCCGACGGCTCGATGGACGTCGGGTCGGGGATCGAGGCGCCCGCGTCGGCGTAGCCGACGAGGATCTCGGTCCCGGCGGGCAGGCCGCGGTACTCCTGGCGCAGGCGCAGGTGCAGCGCGATCGCGAAGGTGCGGGCCGAGTGGGGGCCGCGCACCGCATCGACCGACTCCCCGATCACGAGGTCGCCGACGCCGGCGATCACGATCACGTGGTTGGGCGCCGCCTCGATCGGCTGCCCCGCGACGACGAGGTCGGTGACCTCGGTGGCGAGGCCGCTCTGCGCCTCTTGGGCGGGGGCGGCCGCGGATGCGGCCTGGGCGGTCGCGGTGCCGGCGGTGACGAGGCCGTCGAGCAGCGTGACGCCGGCGATGCGGGTCGTGGCGTCGCCGCGAGCCGCGGTGTCCGACGCGGTCACGGCGACGGAGGTGTCGGCGACGATCACCGAGGCGATCGCCGGGTCGGGCTGGGTCGCGTAGCCGCCTCCGGCGGTCGCGGTGCCGCCGCGGGTCAGGGCGGGCGCGTGCGTGATCGGGGCGTAGCCGGGGATCCGGATCTGCAGCGCGAAGCCCGCCGCCCGCCCCTCGGGCGCGGCGCTGGGGGCGTCCGCCGCGGAGGCCCCGAAGCCCACGGCGAGCGC
>JBEGMS010000120.1:0-3170 GCA_041182985.1 Actinomycetota bacterium | reverse complement strand
CTACTGGGGCATCTACGCGCCCACCGCCGACCGCCTCGCCGCCGACCTCGCCGCAGCCGGCGTCACGCGCATCACCGGGCGCGTCAACGCCGACGCCTCCCGCTTCGACGACGAGCCGGGCGCGCCCGGCTGGAAGCCCGAGTTCATCCCCGCGCAGTCGCCGCCGATCTCCGCGCTCACGCTCGATCGCGCCGCCACGGCACCCTCCCTGCGCGCCGCTCGGGCCGTGCGACGCGCGCTCGTGCGGGCCGGGATCCAGGTCGGCCCGGCGCGGATCGCCCCCGCACCCGCCGCCGACCCGGTCGAGCTCGCCCGCGTCGAGTCGGCGCCCATCGGCATCCTCGCCGAGCTCGCCGGCCGCGACTCCGACAACTTCGTCGCGGAGATGCTGCTCAAGGCGGCCGCCGTCGAGGCCACCGGGCGCGGCACGACCGCGGCCGGCGTCGAGACGGAGCGCGACGTCCTCGCCGAGCTCGGGGTGTCCGGCCGCGGCCTCGCCATCGTCGACGGCTCGGGCCTCTCATACGACAACCGCGCCACGGCGGCCGCCCTCAGCCTGCTCCTCGCCCGCATCGACGACGACCCGGCGCTCGGGCCGGCGATGCGGACGGCGCTGGCCACCGCCGGCGTCAACGGCACGCTCGCCGGCCGCATGCGCAGCGGTCCTGCGGCCGGGTTCGTGCGCGCGAAGACCGGCTCCCTCAACGACGCCTCCGCGCTCTCCGGCTACGCCGGCGAGTGCGCCTTCAGCGTGCTCGTGCAGCGCACCTGGGTCGACAAGGTCGCGGCGCACGCCCTCCAGGACCGGATCGCCCAGCTGCTCGCGCGCCGCAGCGCCGAGTGCTAGGGCAGGCGGCCCTCCAGCAGCTCCCGGAAGCCGGCCTCGTCGAGGATCGGCACGCCCGCCTTCTCCGCCTTCGCCACCTTCGACCCCGGGTTGACGCCGACCACCACGTAGGCGGTCTTCCTGGAGACGGAGTCGGTGCTCTTGCCGCCGAGCCGCTCGATCGCCTCCTTCGCCTCGTCGCGGGTGAAGCCCTCGAGGGTCCCGGTCACGACGATCGCCATCCCGCTCAGCGGGCCGTCCGCGACCGGCAGCTCGTCGGCCCCGAGCTCGAGCTGGACGCCGGCCTCCCGCAGCGCGGCGATCTCCGCCTGGCGCTCGGGGTCGGCGCACCAGGCGGCCACCGCCTCCGCGATCACCGGCCCGACGCCCTCGACCTCGGCGATCTCCTCCGCCCCCGCGGCGATCAGCGCCTCCATCGAGCCGAAGGCGCGCGCGATCGCCTGCGCCGTGACGAGGCCGACGTGCGGGATGCCCAGGCCGAACAGGACGTTGCCGAACGGCCGCTCGCGCGAGCGCTGGATCGCCTCCACGACGTTGCGCGCCGAGGTCTCCTGGAAGCCCTCGAGCGGCATCAGGTCGTCGGGGGTCAGGCGGTAGAGGTCGCTCGGGCGCCGCACGAGCCCGAGCTCGTAGAGGCGCTCGGCGAGCTTCTCCCCCACGCCCTCGATGTCCATGGCGCTGCGCGAGACGAAGTGGCGCAGGCCCTCGACGTCCCGGCTCGGGCAGGCCGCGTTGACGCAGAAGTGCTTGGCGTCCTCCTCGTTCTTGACGACGGGCTCGCCGCAGGCCGGGCACGCCGTGGGCATGGTGAAGGGCCGCTCCTTCCCCGTGCGGTCCTCGAGGACGGGCCCGATCACCTGCGGGATCACGTCGCCGGCGCGCTGCACGATCACCGTGTCGCCCACGCGGATGTCCTTGCGGTTGATGTCCTCCTCGTTGTGCAGCGTCGCATGCCGCACCACCACGCCCCCGACCTCGACCGGCTCGAGCTCCGCGAAGGGGTTGAGGGCCCCCGTGCGCCCGACGTTGATCTCGATCGCGAGCAGCTTCGTCGTGCGGGTCGTGGGCGCGAACTTGTACGCGATCGCCCAGCGCGGGTCGCGGCCCACGCTGCCGAGGGCGGCCTGCTGCGCGAGGGCGTCGACCTTGACCACCGCCCCGTCGATGTCGTAGCCGAGGGCCTCGCGGTCGGCCTCGATCGCGTGGCACGCCGTGCGCACCGCCTCGATCCCGCGCATCACCGTGATGCGCGGATTGACGGGGAACCCGCGCTCGCCCAGCCACGTGAGCGCCGCGTGGTGCGAGTCGAAGGCGATCCCCTCGTGCACGCCGAGCGCGTACGCCCAGAAGGACAGCGGCCGCTCGGCCGTGACCGCGGGGTCCTGCTGGCGCAGCGAGCCGGCCGCGGTGTTGCGCGGGTTCATGTAGACGGGCAGGCCCTGGTCGAGGCGCTCCTCGTTCAGCCGCCGGAAGGCCTCGATCGGCAGGTACACCTCGCCGCGCACCTCGAGCAGGGGCGGCGGCGCAGGGTCGTCGATCGACAGCGGCACGGCCCGGATGGTGCGCACGTTGGCCGTGACGTCCTCGCCGGTCTCGCCGTCGCCGCGCGTGACGGCGCGCTCGAGCAGGCCGTCGCGGTAGACGAGGGACAGCGCGAGCCCGTCGATCTTCGGCTCGACCACGAAGTCGGGCTCGCCGTCGAAGCCGGCCTCGGCGAGCAGCTTCTGCAGGCGCTGGTCCCAGGCCATCAGCTCGTCGTCGTCGCGGGCGTTGGCGAGCGACAGCATCGGCAGGAGGTGGCGCACCTCGGCGAAGCCCGACGCGACGCCGCCGCCGATCCGCTGCGTCGGGGAATCGGGGCGCACGAGCGAGGGGTCGGCCGCCTCGAGCTCGCGCAGCTCGCGCAGCGCGGCGTCGTAAGTGGCGTCGTCGACGACGGGCTGGTCGGCCAGGTAGTACGCGCGGTCCCAGGCCCTGAGCTGCGCGGTCAGCTCGGCGACGCGCTCGGCGCTCATCCGGCCAGGGCCTCCAGGAGCTCGGCGGGGGTGTCGACCACGACGAGCGGGCCCTCGGCCTCGAGCGCCGCGCGCCCGAAGGCGCCCCAGGTGACGCCGATCCCGGCGATGCCGGCGGCCCGGGCCGCCTGCAGGTCGAACGGCGAGTCGCCGACGTAGACCGCGTCGGCGGGGGTGCCGTCGAGCCGCTCGAGGGCGGCGAGGAGCGGCGCCGGGTGCGGCTTGTGCACCGGCGTGTCCTCGGTGGTGATCACGACGTCCCAGACGATCGGCGGCGGCAGCGCCCGGAAGGCGAGCTCGACCGCGTC
>JBEGMS010000119.1:0-5311 GCA_041182985.1 Actinomycetota bacterium | reverse complement strand
GCGTAGAGGTTCGTGCGGTTCCCGCGCTCGTCGCGCACCTTGCGGCCCGCAAGCACCGCCTGCAGCGTGACGGCGCCCGCAAGCGCGAGCACGGGCTGCGGCCGGTGGGCGGTCGCCAGGTTGTGCGCCATGACGTCGGCCATGAAGCCGGGGACGCGCAGCAGGTGCTCGGGGAACGGACCCGGGTCCGGCGGACCGTCGGATGCGGCGGGGGCCTCGCCGGTTCCAGCCGCCTGATGGCCCTCCGCGCCCTGGCAGAGGCTGAAGTTCGAGAGGTCGACGCCGAGGTCGCCCGCCTTGCGCTCGTCGCGCAGCCAGCCGTAGGGACGCGAGTGCGGCTTGCGCTCGGCGTCGTTCACCTTGTGCGAGAGCTCGGCCTCCGACCACGGCGGGTCGCAGCGGTGGTTGTAGTGGTCGCGGAGGATCGCGAGCGCCCTGGGCGGGGCGATGCCGAATCCATGGACGAGCGCCGTGGCGGCGGCGTAGGTCGCGGCGTGCCCGCCCGAACCGGAGATCGCCGGAGGCATGCGGTCGAGGTAGGCGATCGCGCGCCGCTCGACGTGCCCGTCGTCCGCCGCCCCGCCCTGGCCCACCGGCTCGGCGATCCGGTGACGGCGCGCGATCACGTGGTCGGCGAGGCGCTGCACGCAGGCCTCGAGCTCCTCGGCATCGATCGTCGCGGGGATGCCCTCGAGCGCGTCGTAGCGCTCGCCGCTCGGATGGATGCTCGGGCCGACGATGGTCTGCGCGCCGGTGCTCCGGAGCTCGACGATCATCGAGCGGTCGACCGGGTCGCGGAACTGCCGCGTGCGGGCGCCGTCGGCCACGTACCACCGGTGGCTCGCCTTGCTCGACTCCCGGCCCGTGACGCAGGCGGTGGGCGGCAGGAAGCGCTCCGCTGCCTCGCGTGCCTCGGGGCAGTCGAGGTCGACGTCGACGAGCCAGCCGGACGGCTCGCCGAGCAGGACGCCGATGTTGGCGTCGCCCGCGAAGTGGCGCCCGGCGTCGTCCGCGTCGATGCGGAGCTTCTGCCAGCCGGGGACGACCGGGCCCTTCGAGCCGTGCGGGACGGGGACCGGGCACCAGCCCCTCGCGATGCACGCGAGGGCCGCGTCGATGGTGGTGTGCTGCTGCATCAGAAGGGAATCCCGTCGTCGGGGACCTCGGGGATCGTGCGAACGGCGGGAGCGGGGGCGCTCCATGCGGGGATGGGTCCGAGCTGGTGCGACTTGATCCGGTCGTACTGCTCGCCCGCCTTGCGGGTCACGACGATGCCGGTGCAGTCGGCGAGCGCGCCCTGCGAGGCGAGCGACACCGCCTCCTCGACGCTGTCGGGGACGGGCGCGTCCGAGCGCATGCGCCACCATTCCTCGGCCTTGCGGCGCGCGTAGCCGCCCGCGGGATGGTCGAAGCAGACCCACTCGCGCTGGTACGTGCCGAGGCCCGTGCGGTACTCGACGCGCATCGTCGGCGGCGCATCGGGATCGGTGCGCTTCCAGTGGACGAAGTACCGCACCTCGAAGACGGGCTGGACCTTCGGCGGCTTGCGCCCGCTGAGCACCTCCTCGGTGGTCGCGGTCGGCGCGTGCTTCTCGCGCTCGGGCTCGGGGAACACGTGATCGCACTCGGGGCACTCGCACGTCGCGATCGGCACGAGCGCGTTGCAGCCGGGGCACTCCTTCATCGGTGCGTCGCGGCTGCCCGGATTCCGCTCCCGGAGCTGCAGGTCGTCGACCGGCCCGTGCCGCATGACGTTCCCGCCGAAGTCGAGGACGAGGCAGTCCTCCTTGCCGGGCGCGAGGCGGAAGCCGCGGCCGACCATCTGGTAGTAGAGCCCGGGCGACGCCGTCGGCCGCAGCAGCGCCACGCAGTCGACGTTGGGCGCGTCGAAGCCGGTGGTGAGCACGTTCACGTTCGCGAGGTAGCGGAGCTCCCCCGAGCGGAATCGCTCGATCGTGCCCTCGCGCTCCCTCGCCGGTGTCGTGCCGTCGATCCAGCCGCAGTCGATGCCGTGCCGCCCGCGGAGCACGTCGACGACGTGTCGGCCATGGGCGATCCCGGCGGCGAAGATCAGCGTGCTGCGGCGCGACCTGGTCTCCGCCGCGATCTCGGCGCAGGCGCTCTCGACGACCGCGTCGGTGTCGAATGCCCGCTCGACCTCGCTGGCGACGAACTCGCCGCAGCGGATCTTGAGGTCGCTCATGTCGACCTTCACCTTGCCCGCCTTCGACCGGAGCGCCGAGAGGAAGCCGCGCTCGATGAGCTGGCCCACCGACACCTCGTAGCAGACGTGGTTCAGGATCCCCTCGGGCGAGCAGATCATCCCCGTGCGCATGCGGAACGGCGTCGCGGTCAGGCCGATCACGCGCATGAGCGGGTTCACGAGCTTCGCGTCCGCCAGGAACTGCCGGTACGTGCCCTCGCCGTCGTCCGTCGGGATGAGGTGCGCCTCGTCGACGATCACGAGGTCGACCGGGCCGAGCTCGCCAGCGCGCTGCCAGATCGACTGGATGCCCGCGACGGTGACCGGGTGCTCGAGCTCGCGCCTGCCGAGCCCCGCGGAGTAGACACCTACGCCGAGGCCGGGCGCCATCGCCTCGAGCTTGCCCACGGCCTGCTCGAGCAGCTCCTTCACGTGGGCCAGGACGAGGACGCGCCCCTGCCAGAGCTCGACCGCGTCGCGGCAGATCGATGCGATGACGGGCGTCTTGCCGCCGCCCGTCGGGATCACCACGAGGGGGTTGTCGTCGCGCCCGCGGAGGTGCCCGTACACCGCCTCGACGGCGGCCTGCTGGTAGTCACGGAGTTCCATCATCCGATCTCCCGAATCTCGATGCGTGCCGATCCGCCCTCCGCCACCCCGCCCCGCACCACGCGCAGGTCGTCGATCTGCGAGTCGTCGAGGTAGGCGCACCCGCCGCCGAGCGAGTCGAGGAGGCACTTCATGGCGTTGTCCAGGTCGCGCCGCCTGCGGTCCGGCGGGAAGAGCGTCACCTCGACGGCAAGCCTCCCGGCGAGCGGCCCCGTGCCCGCGAGGAGCGTGCGCACCGCGTCGCGGTAGCGCCGCCCCTCGCGGCTCACGAGGATCCTGCCGCCCACGTGCCGCCAGTAGTGGTTCACCGACGGCGGGTACGGCAGTACGAGGCTGCGGCTCAACGCTTCCAGGGCGCGCCTCCGCCGACGCTGCGGGGCATGGATGCCGGGGGCTCGCGCCGCTCGAAGCCCTTCACGACGTTGGCCATCTCGCCGTTGTCGTCGCGCTTGCGGAGCGCCACCGTGATCGAGAGCGGCAGGTCGTGCAGCTCCGACGAGTCGGTGGGCGCCATCACGCCGACGGCACGGCAGATGGAGGACAGGTTCCCGCGCGCGATGCGCACGGTGGTGTCGTTCACGTGCTTGAGCGTGAGGCGCTCCCAGACGCGGCGGCCCTTGTAGGGGCCCTCGAGCACCTCGAAGACGAGCTCCAGGTACTCGCCCGCGCCGTTCTTGGTGGGCTTGGTCGTGCTGTCGACGATCGCGGCCACGTACTTGCCCGCCGGGATGGGCTCGAAGCTCGAGTTGGGGTCGACGTCCGCTGCGTTGAAGTTGATGAATGCCATGGTTGGTTCGCTCCTTGCTGGTTCAGCTCTCGGTGACGGCCGTCTCGATGGGGTTCTCGCCACGCGCGTAGGCCGCGTAGCCACGGTGGTCGAGTGGGATCTCGTCGGGCAACGCGAGGCGGTTCTTCGCCACGTGCGCCGGTCGTTCGGTGGTGCGGAGGATCCGCTCGCCGGTGCCGATCGCCTGGACGCGCTTGCGGTCGAAGCCCTCGGTCGCCGTGCGCGTGTGCACGCGGTAGGTGGCGAAGAGCACCTCGTCGCACCACTCCTGCACGAGCGCGCTGGCGAGCTTCTGCAGGCGCGGCGCGTAGCGGTCGTATGTCTCGGTCTCGGGGTTGGCGAACTTCTCGATCTGCGCGTGCGCGACGAGGATCACCTCCATGCCGCGCTCGTTTCGCAGGGCGTCGAGTCCGGCGAGCACCTCGCGCCAGAGGGGCAGCGCGAACACGTAGCCCTTGCCGTAGCCGATGTCCTCGATGCTCTCGACGCTGCGCTTCTGGCAGACCTCCGCGTGGATCAGCCGCTCGAGCCAGTCGAGGCTGTCGACGACCACGGTGCGGTACTCGTGCTCCTCCGTGTAGAGCTCCCCGAGCGCGTTCAGGACGTCGCCGAGGCGTGCGGACAGCGGGAAGCGGTCGGTCTCGACGCCCGCGAGGCCGTCCTCGGTCTGGATGAACACGGGCCGCTCGGCCATCGCGCCGAACGTCGTCTTGCCGATGCCGTGGGTGCCGTAGATGAGCACGCGGCGCGGTGGTGCGGACTTGCCTCGCTGGATCTGCTTGATGAGCTTCATTGGTTTCCCCTGTGGGTTGGTGATGGATGGAGGAGTTGGTTCAGGAACGGTCGAACTGCCGCATGGACTCGAAGCCCGTCGGCCAGGTGTCGCTCTCGCGGCAGCGGATGAGCTCGGCCATGGCGGCCTCGTTCTCCCGGCGCGCGGCGTCGAGCACGGCGGGTGCGACGTGCCAGCAGCCGGTGCGGTAGGGCTCGCGCTTCTCGACGGCCACGATGTGGACGGGCAGCTCCGCCCCGGTCGCCGCCTCGAGCACGGCGCGGTAGAAGGCAAGCTGGTGCAGGTATCCGAAGGCGCGGGCGTCGAGCTCGAAGCTGTCCATGCGGTCGCAGGTCTTCAGGTCGACGATGCCCGCGCCGCCCGAGGGATTGATCCAGTCGATCCGCGCCTGGCACACGTGGCCCGCGTACTCGGCGCGCACGACGCCCTCGGCGACGCCGTCCTCGAGGAGCGACGACGCGATCGAGTGGCCGCGCACGCTGGCCGACATCTCCTCGATGAGCGCGGCGTCTGCATCCGAGAGCGCGGGCTTCCCGAGGCGCTCGGCCCACTCGGCGAACGCCTTCGTGCCGCTCCCGTAGGGAAGGCCCGTCTTCGGGTTCACCGGCCCGCCGACGGCGAACTCGGCCTCGAAGCGCCCGCGGCCCTCGAGGATCAGGACGTGCGCGGCGCGGCCGACGACGAAGGCGTCGCTGTCCTTGCGCGGGATGAGCCCGAGCTGCTTCTTGCGGTAGAGCGCCGGGCAGCGGCGGAAGTCGCCGAGGGCGTGCGAGGAGAGGTGCTCCTTCGCCCTGGCGTGGTAGGTGTCCGAGGGCTCGCGGATGATCTTGCGGAGGTCGACGTCGGTCGTGATGGTCATGGGTCTTGGTCCTTCGAGGTCGTGCGGCCACAGGTCGCGCGTGAACGCGCCCTGCCCGGT
>JBEGMS010000118.1:0-11575 GCA_041182985.1 Actinomycetota bacterium | reverse complement strand
GAGCGCGAGCGCGCCGAGCTCGCCGCCGATCCGGACGACACGGGGCTCGAGGACCGCTTCGCCCAGGCCGTGCAGGCCTCGGAGGCCGCGCTCGGCGCGGCCCTCGAGGCGCGTCGCGCCGAGGCCGAGCACGAGGGTCGCCTCGCCCGCGCCCGCGCCGAGGCCGCGGAGCTCGCCGAGCGCGCGACGGCCGCGGCCCAGCGCCGGGTCGAGCTGGCTGCGGGCGTGGGGGAGCGCGAGGAGGCCCGCCGCCTCGCGCAGATCGCCCTCGAGGAGATCGAGGCACGCGTCGCGGCCGCGCGCGAGGAGCTCGCCCGGCTCGAGCGCGCCGAGCACGACGCCCGCGTCGCGGCGGACGCGGCCCGCGCCGCCGAGGCCGGGGCCCGCGCCACCGGTGCGGCCGCCGATGCGCGCGCCCAGGCGGCGCAGGCGCGGCTCGAGGAGCTGCGCCGCGCGGTCGAGCGCGGCGACGGCCTCGACCGCGCGCTGGTGCGGCTGCGCGAGCGCGGGATCGCCCTCATCGCCGATCAGATCCGGCCGGAGCCCGGCCTCGAGCGGGCCGTCGCCGCGGTGCTCAGCTGGCGCGCGACCGAGGCGGTCGCCCGCGCCGCCGAGGACGCGGTCGACCTGCTCGCCGACGACGCCCTCGAGGGCGCCGCCCTGCTCTGCCTCGACCGCCTGCCGGCCCGCCACGCCGAGGGGCCGGGCGTGCCGCTCGCCGCCCGCGTCGAGACGGGCGGGGACGTGCCGAGCGGCCTCCTCGACGGCGTGCTGCTCGTCGAGCGCCCCGCCGACCTCCTCGCCGTGCGTCGGGGCATCGGCGTCCTGCCCGACGGCCGCGGCTTCGACGCGGACCGCGGCATCGCCTTCCGCGCCGGCGACGCCGCCGGCCGGGCCATCGCCCGGCGCCGCGACCTCGGCGAGGTCGAGCGCCAGGCCCGCACGGACGAGGACGGCGCCGAGGTCGCGACCCGCGCCCTCGTCGAGGCGGCCCGCGCCCGCGAGGCCGCCGAGGCCGCCGAGACGGAGGCCCGCAGCGCCATCGGCGGTGCCCGCGAGGTCCTCGCCGCCCTCGAGCGCGAGCTCGGCGAGGCCACGCGCGAGGCCGACCGGCTGGCCCGCGCCGACGAGGCGACGGCGGAGCGGCTGCGCGCGGCCGCCGACGAGGCCGACCAGACCGAGGCCCGCGCCGCCGCGACCGCGACCGAGGTCGAGGCGCTGGAGCGCGGGCTCGAGGGGCTCCGCACCCGCGTCCGGGAGCGCGGCGCCGAGCACGAGGCGGCCGAGGCCCTGCGGCTCTCCCTGCAGGGGGAGGTCGCCGATCGGCGCGGCCGGCGCGCCGCCTCCGAGGAGCGCGCCGAGCGCGCGAGCGCCGGCGCCGGGCGGCTCGCCGCGGTGGTCGACCACCTGCCGACCGCGATCGCGGTGATCGAGGGGGCCCTGGTCGCCGCCGAGCGCCACCGCGAGCCGGCCCGCGCGGCCACGCAGGCCGGCGAGCAGCGGGTGGCCGAGCTCGGCGAGGAGCTGCGCGCCTGCGCCGACGAGGATGCGCGGCTCGGGGCGGAGCGCCGCGACGCCGCCGGCCGGGTCGCCGCGCTGGGCGTCGAGCTCGAGCGCTGCGAGGAGCGCCTGCAGGACCTGTCCGAGCGCCGCCAGCGCCTGATCGAGGAGCGCGGGGAGGAGGCCGGCGAGGTCGTCGACGCGGTCGAGCCCCTGCCCGCGGATGAGCGGCTCGCGCGTGAGGGCAAGGTCGAGCGGCTCGAGAAGCGGATCAGCCAGCTCGGGGCGGTCAACCCGCTGGCCAAGGAGGCGTACGAGGAGGCCAAGGCCGAGGCGGACGACATCACCGCCCAGATCACGGACCTCGAGCGCTCGGTCGCCGAGCTGCGCAAGCTCGTGCGCGAGCTGGGCCGCGAGATCCGGGACCGCTTCGAGTCCACCTACCGCACGGTCGAGGAGGGCTTCGCCGAGGTCATCGGCACGCTCTTCCCGGGCGGCTCGGGCAGGCTGCGGCTGGTCGAGCCGGCGGCCGTCGTGCCGCTCGAGGAGGGCGAGGAGCCCGTCGAGGGCGAGGCCGACCCCGCGGCCGCCGACGACCCCGACGCCGTGGCGGAGGAGCCGGAGCCCGGGGTCGAGCTCGAGGTGCAGCCCGCCGGCAAGCGCATCCGCTCCCTGACCGTCCTCTCCGGCGGCGAGAAGTCGATGGCCGCGCTCGGCTTCACCTTCGCGCTGATGCTGGCGCGGCCGAGCCCGTTCTACGTGCTCGACGAGGTCGACGCCGCCCTCGACGAGGTCAACATCGACCGCTTCCTCGAGCTGGTCGACCGCTTCCGCGACCGCGCCCAGTTCATCGTGATCACGCACCAGGCCGGCACGATGGAGGCCGCCGACGCCCTCTACGGCGTCTCGATGCCGGGCAACGGCGTCTCGCAGGTGATCTCGCGCCGCCTGCCGCGCGGCGGCGACGGGGCGCGGCTCGGCGCGGCGCCGCCCGCCGCCGCCTAGGCTGGCCCCGTGGCCGATCCGACGCAGATGTTCAGCGGGCTCGGGGACGTCCCCGCCCCGGCCGCCGAGGAGGCGCCCGCGGAGGACGGCGGGGGCGGGTTCTTCCGCCGGCTCGTCGACGGGCTGTCGAAATCGTCGAAGGCCCTGACGGGGCAGATCCAGCAGATCGCCTTCGATCCCGACGACAGCGAGGCCTGGGAGCGGCTCGAGGAGGCGCTGCTCCTCGCCGACTGCGGCGTGCCGGCCACCGTGGAGATCATCGGCCGGCTCGAGCGCCGCGCGGCCGCCGGGGCGCTCGCGCCGGGCACGGATCTCGCGCCCGCGCTGGCCGAGGAGATCGCCGACATGCTGGCCGGCGCCGAGGCGCGGATCGACGTCGCGGAGCGCCCGACCGTGATCCTGATGGTCGGGGTCAACGGCACGGGCAAGACGACCACCGTCGGCAAGCTGGCCGAGCATCTGCGCCGCGTCGGTCTCACCGTGGTGGTGGCCGCCGCAGACACCTTCCGCGCGGCCGCCGACGAGCAGCTCGAGGCGTGGGCCAAGCGCGCCGACGCCGACTTCGTGGGCTCGGCCCACGGCCAGGATCCGGCCGCCGTGGCCTACGACGGCATCGAGGCCGCCGTCGCGCGCGGCCGCGACGTCGTGCTCGTGGACACCGCCGGGCGCCTGCAGACGCAGGTCGGCCTGATGGATGAGCTCGCCAAGATCCGCCGCGTGATCGCGGGGCGCCTCGAGGGCGCGCCGCACGAGACCCTCCTCGTGATCGACGCGACCACGGGCCAGAACGGCCTCGTGCAGGCGCGCCAGTTCTCCGCGGCGACGCCGCTGACGGGGATCGTGCTGACCAAGCTCGACGGCACGGCGAAGGGCGGGATCGCGCTCGCGATCGCGCACGAGCTGGGCGTGCCGATCAAGCTGATCGGCGTGGGCGAGACGCTCGACGACCTGCGCGCGTTCGACGCCGACTCGTTCGCACGCGCGCTGCTCGGCCTCGACGCCGCCTAGGTCGGCCCGCCGGGGGCGATCTGCGAAGAACCGGACGATGGCGCCCCCCGTCCTCGTCTGGCTCCGCCGCGACCTGCGCCTCGACGACTCGCACGCGATCGCCGAGGCGCTCGCGACAGGCGGCCCGCTCGCCTTCCTGTACGTGCTCGACCCGGCGATGAAGGCCCGCGGCGTCGGGCACGCCCAGCTCGGCTTCATCGTCGAGGGCCTCGGCGACCTGCACGGGCGCCTGGCCGAGCGCGGCGGCGGGCTGATCGTGCGCCGCGGCGACACCGTCGGGCACCTCGTGGAGGTCGCGCGCGAGCTCGGCGTCGAGCGCGTCTGCGCCAACCGCGACGAGGAGCCGATGGCCGCCGCCGTGGAGGCCTCTGCCGAGGAGGCCCTGCGCGGCATCGGCGTCGAGCTGGTCGTGGTTGACGACGAGGTCAACGTGCCGCACGAGCTCGTGGCGACGAAGGAGGGCAAGCCGTGCCGCACGTACTCCGCCTACGCGCGGGCCGTGCGCCGCGTCCTCGACGAGCTGCCCGCGCCGCCCGTGGAGCACGACCTCGCCGGGCGCCTCCTCGCCGTGCCCGCGCCCGAGATCCCCGGCGTCGAGACGCTCGTGGGGCGGCCCGTCCGCCACCGCGCCGACGTCACGGGCGGCGAGACCCACGCCCTCGCGCGGCTGCGGGCCTGGCGCGACGAGGGCTTCCTCGGCCGCTACGCCGACGAACGCGACCTCGTGGCCGAGCCCGATGCCACCTCGCGCCTGTCGGCCTACCTGCGCCAGGGCATGCTGTCCCCGCGGCGCGCGCTGCAGGTCGCCGACCGGGCGGGCGCCCCGAAGTGGGCGAGCGAGCTGCTCTGGCGGGACTGGTTCAAGTACGTCCTGCACCACCATCCCGACCTCGACCGCCACTGCGTCGACGCCCGCTTCGACGGGATCGTCTGGACGGGCTCGGACGAGCACTACGAGGCCTGGACGCGCGGCGAGACCGGCTACGGGATGGTCGACGCGGCGATGCGCCAGCTCGCGGAGACCGGCAACATCGCCAACCGCGCGCGGATGGTGGCCGCCTCGTTCCTGGTCAAGGACCTGCACGTCGACTGGCGCCGGGGCGAGCAGTGGTTCCGGCGGCACCTCGCCGACGGCGACCTCGCCTCGAACGCGGGCTCCTGGCAGTGGGTCTCGGGGACCGGCCTCGACGCGGCGCCGTACTTCCGGATCTTCAACCCGGATCTGCAGGAGCGGAAGTTCGACCCCACGGGCGCCTACGTGCAGCGCTGGGCGCCGGACTCGCCGGGCCTCCTGCGCATCGTCGACCACGCCGTCGAGCGCGACGTCACGCTGGCCGCCTACAAGGCCGTGGCCGCCGAGCTGCAGGACCCCGCGGTCTAGGCGGCCTGGGCCCCGAACAGCTCGGGGTAGAGCCGCACGCAGAGCTCCTTGGCCTTGCCGTGCTCGGCCTCGACCAGGTGCTTGCCGAACATCGCCCGCAGCTCCTGGTCGAAGGCGCCGATGAAGCGGCCCGACGCGCTCGACTGGGTCTCGAGCTCGAGGCGGACCTGGGGCGAGCCGAGCGGGAAGCGCAGCCGGTCCCAGCACAGCTCGACGCGGTGTAGGCCCTGGATGTAGTCGTGGCTCGAGCGCCGGTTCTCGAGCTCGCCGATGACGGCGAGATCGGGCAGGTCGCCGAGGGCGCCGCGCACCTTCTTGTGCAGCTTCGCCGCGTGCAGCATCTCCGCCATCTCGCCGCCGTCCGCCGGGATGTGGTCGACGGGGAACTCGATCTCCTCGCGCTCGCGCGCGTGGTCCGAGCGCCGCACCGAGGGGCCCTTCCAGGTGAAGAACGGCGTCGGCGCGTTCGACTGGCGGCGGATCCGCAGCGAGCAGCCGGCCATGCGCAGGTCGAGCGACGGCGTGTCGAAGAACGTGTCGCGGATGTCGAAGATCTCGCTCCCCGCGAGGGTGAAGGAGGCGAGCTCCGCGGGGACCACGAGCGGCTCATCGCCCGTGTAGAGGTACTGGAGCTCGATTTCCATTCCGACGCCTGTATCTAAGCATTCGGGGCGGCGGCCAGCCGCGGCCGACGCCGTATGATCCGTGAGCCGGCCGAGCCGGCCCGACCGCGATGCTGGACTCCCTCTCCGACCGCCTCTCCGAGACCCTCGGCGACCTGCGCTCGCGCGGCCGGCTGTCCGAGGAGGACGTCAACGCCGCCGTCCGCGAGATCCGCCTCGCCCTGCTCGAGGCCGACGTCAACTTCGACGTGGTGAAGCAGTTCACCGCCACCGTCAAGGAGCGCGCCCTCGGCGCGGAGGTCTCCGAGAGCCTGACCCCGGGCCAGGAGGTCGTCAAGATCGTCCACGAGGAGCTGACGCGCCTGATGGGGGAGGGCACGCAGCGCCTCGCCCTCAAGGGCTCGCCGGCCGTGATCCTCGTCTGCGGCCTGCAGGGCTCCGGCAAGACGACCACCTGCGGCAAGCTCGCGCGGCTGATCGCGCAGCAGGGCAAGCGGCCGGCGCTCGTGGCCTGCGACGTCTACCGGCCCGCGGCGATCCAGCAGCTCGTCACCGTCGGCGGCCAGGCCGACGTGCCGGTCTACGAGCGCGGCGCCGACGCGGACCCGGTCGAGATCGCGACGTGGGGCATCGAGCAGGCCAAGCAGGAGGGCCGCGACGTCGTCATCGTCGACACCGCGGGCCGCCTCACCGTCGACACCGACATGATGGCCGAGCTTGTGCGGGTGCGGGACGCCGTGCGCCCGTCCGACACGCTGCTCGTGCTGGACGCGATGACCGGCCAGGACGCCGTCAACACGGCGCAGGCCTTCCAGGAGGCGATCGACTTCGACGGGCTGATCCTGACGAAGCTCGACGGCGACGCG
Organism: Actinomycetota bacterium; assembly: GCA_041182985.1. Classification (GTDB taxonomy): domain Bacteria; phylum Actinomycetota; class Thermoleophilia; order Gaiellales; family F1-60-MAGs149; genus F1-60-MAGs149. The sequence continues at coordinate 5,192 of JBEGMS010000118.1, read as the reverse complement.
CGCGGCGGCGCGGCGCTCTCGGTGCGCGCGATCACCGGCGTCCCGATCAAGGTCATCACCACCGGCGAGAAGCTCGACCAGGTCGAGGAGTTCCACCCCGACCGGCTCGCCTCGCGGATCCTCGGGATGGGCGACGTGCTGAGCCTGATCGAGAAGGCCGAGCAGCTCGTCGACAAGGAGAAGGCGGAGGAGCTCGAGCGCAAGATCCGCAAGTCGGAGTTCGGGCTCGACGACATGCTCGACCAGCTGCGCTCGATCCGGAAGATGGGCTCGCTGAGCTCGGTGCTCGGGATGCTGCCCGGCATGGGCAAGCAGCTCAAGAACGCCAACGTGGACGACGCCCAGCTCGACCGCGTCGAGGCGATCATCCTCTCGATGACCCCCGAGGAGCGCCGCGACCCCCGCATCATCAACGGGCAGCGGCGCGCCCGCATCGCGGCCGGCTCGGGCCGCAGCGTCACCGAGGTCAACGCGCTGCTCAAGCAGCACCAGCAGATGAAGAAGATGATGAAGGGCATGGTGGGCGGCAAGGGCAAGCTGCCGAAGCTGCCGCCGGGCATGGAATTGCCGCCCGAGCTCCAGGGGTAGGCTAGGATCCCGCCGTGGTCAAGATCCGCCTCGCACGCATCGGCTCGAAGAAGAACCCGATCTACCGCATCGTCGTCGCCGACGAGCAGACGCCGCGCAGCGGTCGGGCGATCGAGTCGATCGGCCGCTACAACCCGCAGCTCGAGCCGTCCCTGATCGAGATCGACGAGGCCCGCGCCCGCCACTGGCTGAGCGTCGGCGCGCAGCCGTCGCAGCCCGTGCGGCGCCTGCTCCAGAAGCAGGGCATCGTCTAGCCGATGGGGGCCGCATCGCCCCCGAAGGATGTCCGGGAGCTCTGCGAGTACCTCGTGCTGGGGCTCGTCGACGAGCCCGACCAGGTCGGCGTCACCGTCGAGATGACCGACGACGCGATCGTGCTGCGGATCATCGTGGCCCCGGACGACCGCGGCAAGGTGATCGGCAAGGGCGGGCGCGTCGTGCGCGCGATCCGCTCCGTCGTCCGCGCCGGCGCCGTCAAGAGCGGCCGCCGCGTCCTCGTCGAGGTCGACGAGACCCCCGCCGCGGCATGACCGCCCCGTATCCGTGGCGGCCCGAGCGGGTGCGCGTCGGGACGGCCGGCCGTCCGCACGGCCTCGACGGCTCGTTCCGCGTCTCCGACCCGTGCGGCTGGTGGCCCTTCCGGGCCGGCAGCGCGCTGCTCGTGAACGGCGAGGCCCGCACGGTGGCGGCTGCGAAGGGCGATGAGCTCGCGCCCGTGATCGCGCTCGAGGGCGCCCGCGACCGCACGGCCGCCGAGGGGCTGCGCGGGGCGGTGCTCGAGATCGCCCGCGACGAGCTGCCGGAGCCCGACCCGGACGCCTACTTCCGCTTCGACCTCGTCGGCTGCACCCTGACCTGGCCGGACGGGCGCGAGCTCGGGGTGGTGGAGGCCGTCGAGGACGGCGTCGCCCACGACCTGCTCGTGGTCGGGGAGCACCGCGTGCCGTTCGTGGGCGCGATCGTGCCGGAGGTCGACATCCCGGGCCGGCGGATGACGCTCGACGCGGGGTACGACCCCGTGGCGGTCGAGTAGCGGCGACAATGCCGCCGTGGTCCTCAGCCTCGACATCCTGACCCTGTTCCCCGGCTGGTTCGCCTGGCTGGGGGAGGAGCGCCACGTCCGCAACGCGACGGAGGGCGGCGAGCTCGTGCTCGGCGTGCACGACATGCGCCCCCACAGCGAGCTGCCGCACCACGCGGTCGACGACACGCCCTACGGGGGCGGCGCGGGGATGGTGGTGCGGGTCGACACCACCGTCGCGGCCGTCGAGGGGGTCTACGGCAGTCCGCTCGACGAGGTGCGCGCCGCGCGGCGGGTGATCGCGATGGACGCGCGCGGGCGGCGCCTCGACGACGCCTACGCACGCGACCTCGCCGAGGCCGAGGCGGTGACGATCCTGTGCGGGCGCTACGAGGGCTTCGACCAGCGCGTCCTCGACCACGTGGCCACCGAGACCCTGTCGCTCGGGCCCTACGTGCTGAGCGGCGGGGAGGCCGCCGCGATGGTCGTCGTGGACGCCGTGACGCGCTTCTTGCCCGGGGCGCTCGGCGACGACGAGTCGGCCGCGGAGGAGTCGTTCTCGCCCGCGCTCGACGGGCTGCCGGAGTACCCGCACTACACGCGGCCGGTGGAGTTCCGGGGCTGGGAGGTGCCGGAGATCCTGCGCTCGGGCGATCACGGGGCGATCGCGGCCTGGCGGCGGGCCCAGGCGGAGCGCCGCCACGGGGAACCTGCGGGGTCGGACCCCGATCTGGGCTAGGATCCCGCGTCGAGATGAACATCGTCCACGAGATCGAGAAGGCGCAGATGCGCGAGGTGCCGGACTTCAAGGCCGGCGACACCGTCAAGGTGCACTTCCGCGTCATCGAGGGCAACCGCCAGCGCGTCCAGGTCTTCGAGGGCGCGGTCATCAAGCGCCAGGGCCACGGCATGCGCGAGACCTTCACGGTCCGCAAGCAGTCGTTCGGCGTCGGCGTGGAGCGCACCTTCCCGCTGCACTCGCCCAAGATCGACAGGATCGAGGTCGGGGCGATCGGCGACGTCCGCCGCGCGAAGCTCTACTACCTGCGCGACAAGGTCGGCAAGCAGGCGCGCGTCCGCGAGAAGATCCAGTAGCCGCGGGAATCTGCGGCCCTCCGTAGGATGAGCCCGTGGGCCGCCTGAACGACTTCCGCAAGCACCCGGTCGTCGACCTGATCATCACGGTCGCGATCGCGGTGGGCATCGCGTACCTCGTCCAGGCCTTCATCGTCAAGCCGTACCGGGTGCCGTCGGGCTCGATGGAGCCGACGATCGCGATCGGCGAGCGCATCATCGCGTCGCGCTTCACGTACCGCTTCGAGGATCCGAGCCGCAACCAGATCGTCGTTTTCCACCCGAACGGCGCGGGCGCCGACGTCTACGAGGCGGACACCGCCTCCGACGAGACGTTCGTGAAGCGCCTGGTCGGGATGCCGGGCGAGGTGATCGGCGCCGTCGGCGGCGAGACCTACGTCTGCACCGGCGAGGGGCCGCAGGAGGGTCTCGCGATCGAGGAGACGGAGGGGTGCCGCTTCCTCGACGAGACCTACGTGTCGAGCCCGCAGGACGACTTCGGCCCCGTGCGGATCCCCGACGACCGCTACTTCATGATGGGCGACAACCGCGCGGACTCCGACGACTCGCGCAACTGGGGCCCGATCACCCGCGACCAGATGATCGGCGTCGCCTTCATGTCGTACTGGCCGCCGAGCCGCATCTCCATCTGGTGACCCGATGGCGGCGTCCAGCGATGCCTTCCGCCAGCGCCGCAACCGGCTGAGGCGCCCGCCGCGCGGGCTGCGCGTCGCCGGCCTCGCGCGCTGGCCGCGCCCGGTCTGGGCGCTGATCCTGGTGGTCATCCTGTTCGTCCTGGCCGTGGTCTGGTCGTGGCTCGTCTGGCCGGCCGCCGCCCTCTGGGGGGTCTGGGCCGCGGCGGCCGTCCTGGACGGCGCGCTGCGCGGGCGCCAGGGCGTCATCGCCGGCTTCGTCGCCGCGATCATCGGCCCGCTCGGCGGGTCCCTGACCGCGCTCGCGCGACGACGCGCGATCCGCAAGGTCCCGGAGGGCGAGATGCCGTGGGCCCAGGCGTATGCGGTCCTCGCCCTGATCGGCGGCTTCGCCTTCGCGGCGCTGGCGCTGCCGTCCGCCCTGGAGCGCGGGCCGCATGGCGTCGACGTGCCGCGCGCCGCGATGGGCGACCGCGTGCTCGCCGGCGACCGCGTCCTCGTCGCGCCCGACTGGATGCTGACCCCGGCCGTCGGCGACATCGTCGTCGTCGACGCGTTCCCCGGCGTCGAGGAGGCGCTCGGCGACGCCGCGCCCGTCGCGAGCGTCGCCCGCATCGTCGGCGTGGGCGGCCAGGTCATCGGGGCGATCGACGGCGCGCTCTACCTGTGCGAGCGCCTGCCGGACGCCGCCGTGGGCCTGCAGGAGGAGGATGGCTGCGTCAGCCCGTCGGAGATCGCCTACCTGCGCACCCCGACGCCCGACTTCGGCCCGATCGAGATCCCCGAGGGCTCCTACTGGGTGATGTCCGACGACCGCGAGGCGCCGCTCGTCGACTCGCGCATCTACGGCCCGGTGCCGGCCGACGCGATCGACGGCCGCGTGATCGCCGTGGTCTCGCCGCTGTCCCGGCTCGGCCTGCTCTAGCCGCCCCGCGGGCTACGCTCGTCCCATGGCGAGGGCCCGACGCGATGCAGCCCCCGGGCGCGCCCTGGTCGACCACGACCGCGGGCTCGGGCCCGCGCTCGTCGCGGGCGCCGACGAGGCGGGCCGCGGTGCGCTCGCCGGGCCGATCGTGGCCGCGGCCGTGCTGCTGCGCCCCGACGCCCTGCCGGCGGAGCGGCTCGCGCGCCTCGACGACTCGAAGCGCCTGCGGCCCGCGCTGCGCGAGGAGCTCGCGCTCGAGGTCCGCGAGGTCGCGGATGCGGTCTCGGTGGTGGTGATCGCGGCCGCCGCGATCGACGAGATCGGCATCCAGGCCGCCAACCTCGGCGCGCTCAGCCGCGCGCTCGACGCCCTCGAGGCGCCGGCGGACGCCGCGCTCCTCGTCGACGGCTTCGCCCTGCCGATGCAGGCCCGCCCGCACCGGGCGCTGGTCAAGGGCGACGGCACGAGCGCGGCGATCGCCGCCGCGTCGGTGATCGCGAAGACCGCGCGCGACCGGATCATGGCCGGGCTCGACGCCGAGGCGCCCGGCTACGGGTTCGCCGACCACGCGGGCTACGGCACGGCCGTGCACCGCGCCGCGATCGAGCGGCTCGGGCCCTGCGCGGCGCACCGGCGCTCCTTCGCGCCGATCAGCCGCGCCGCGTAGCCGGACGGCGCGGACCGGGGGCGGGTGCGTCCCCAACCCGTGCGCCCCTGCGCGCCCCCGGGCGCACCGCGGGCGGGAGCGGTGCGGGCCGCGGCTGCATGCTGGCCGCATGCTGGTGCCCGGCGACGCGCGCTACCCCGAGCGGCTGCTCGACCTCGACCGACCGCCGGCGGCGCTGCACCTGCGCCGGCCCGCCGGCCCCGAGCGGCTCGCGGTCCTGCTCGCCGAGCCCGTCGTGGCGGTCGTCGGGGCGCGGGCGGCGAC
>JBEGMS010000117.1:0-3605 GCA_041182985.1 Actinomycetota bacterium | reverse complement strand
GCGAGGTCGATCGAGTCGCCCTGGCGGGACGGGTCTTCGACGACGCCGCGGCGCTGGCCTGGCTCGAGGAGGTCCTGCACCCCCTCGTCGAGGCCGAGTTCGAGGCCTGGGTGCGCGACGTGCTCACCCACGAGCCCGCACCGCCTCTGATCGTGTACGAGTCGCCGCTCCTGTTCGAGGCCGCTCTCCAGCCGCGCTTCGACCGCACGCTCGTGATCACCGCCGACGAGGCCGCCCGCCGCGAGCGGGTCGCGGCCCGGGGCGGGTTGGAGCGCCTCGCCGAGCGCGAGGCCCGGATGTGGGATGCGGATCGGCGCGCGCGGGCCGCGGACGACGCGATCGACAACTCGGGGACGCCGGCGGACCTGCAGGATCGCATCGACGCGTACATCGCGCGATACGCTGGGCTGTGATGCGCCGGGTCCTCGCGATCCTCCTCGTGATCGCCCTCGGAATCGGCGTCGTCGGGGTCTGGGCGGTCCGCACCGAGCCCGGCTGGTACGTGCAGCTGCGCTACCCGCTCGACTACGAGTGGATCATCGACGCCCACTCCGACAACTACGGCCTGTCACCGGCCCTCGTCGCGGCCGTCATCTACTCGGAGTCCGGGTTCGATCCGAACGCCCAGTCGCCCGCGGGCGCGATCGGGCTGATGCAGCTGCTCCCGGACACCGCGCAGGGCATCGCGGACCGCACCGGCGGCGGCGGCTTCGTCGCGGATGACCTCTACGACCCCGAGATCAACGTCCGCTACGGCTGCTGGTACCTGCGCCACCTGCAGCGGAAGTACGCGGACCACCCGCAGTCGCTCGACCTCGCGCTCGCCGCCTACAACGCGGGGCAGGGCAACGTCGACGAGTGGGTCGACGCGACGCCCGTCGGGGAGCCGGTCGCCATCCCGTTCGCGGAGACGCGGGCCTACATCGCCAAGGTCCGCCACCTGCAGGAGCTCTACCGGGACGGATACGGGCTACGCTAGCCCGATGCTGCTGACGCCCCGCGAGATCGATCGGCTGCTCCTCTTCCAGGCGGCGGAGCTGGCCCGCGCCCGCCGCGCCCGCGGCCTGCTCCTCAACGCCCCCGAGGCGATCGCGATCATCGCCGACGCCGTCTGCGAGGCCGCCCGCGACGGGTCCGACCACGCGGGCGCGATCGCCGCCGGCCTTGCCGCCGTCGGCGCGGACGACGTGCTGCCCGGAACGGCCTCCCTCGTGGGACACGTCGAGGTCGAGGCGCTCTTCGCCGACGGAAGCCGGCTCGTCGTCGTGCCGCTGCCGCTCGGCCCCGGCGAGCCGGACGGTCCCGGTGCCGTGGAACCCGCGCCCGCCCCCGCCGAGCCGGCGCCGACCGCGGAGATCGTGATCCGCAACACCGCGGCGGTGCCGATCGCGGTCACGTCGCACTGGCACCTGTTCGAGGCCAACCGCCGGCTCGACTTCGACCGCCGCGCCGCGTGGGGGATGCGCCTCGCGATCCCGACGGGCAGCACGGTCCGCTGGGCTCCCGGCGAGGAGCGCACCGTCAGCGTCCGGCCGTTCGCCGGGGCGCGCGTCGCGATGGGCTTCGGCGGGCTCGTGAACGGCCCGCTCGACGAGCCGGGGGCGGTCGAGGCGGCTCTCGGGCGCGCGCGCGAGCGCGGCTACCTCGGAGCCGACCGGTGACGGGTCACCTCGATCCCGCGGCCTACGCCCGCGTCTACGGGCCCACGACGGGCGATCGCGTGCGTCTCGGCGACACGAGCCTCGTCGTGCGCGTCGAGGCCGACGATCAGGAGCGCGGCCAGGAGGTCCTGGCCGGGTTCGCCAAGTCGGGACGGGACGGCCTGATGGCCCGCTCGACGGAGGACGCGGTCGACATCGCCGTCACCCAGGTCCTCGTGATCGATCCGGTGCTCGGGGTGCGCAAGACCTCCATCGGCATCACCGACGGCCGCATCACGGCCGTCGGCCGCGCCGGGAACCCGGACGTGATGGACGGGGTCGAGGTGGCGCTCGGCACCAACACGGCCATCGTCTCCGGCGAGGGCCTGATCGCGACGCCTGGCGCGATCGACCCGCACATGCACCTGCTGTCGCCGCGCATCGCCGACCAGGCGCTCGCCGCGGGCGTGACGACGTTCGTCGTGCAGGACTACGGACCCGTCTGGAACCTGGGCACCAACCCGGCGTGGGCGCTGCGCACCATCCACGCCGCCCTCGACCAGACGCCGCTCAACACCCTGATGCTGACCCGCGCCTCCTCGACCCGCCCCGAGCCGGTCGAGGCGATGCTGCGTGCCGGCGCCGGGGGCCTCAAGATCCACGAGGACGTCGGCGCGCACGCCACCGTGATCGACACGGCCCTGAGGATCGCCGACGCCCACGACGTGCAGCTCTGCATCCACACGGACGGCCTCAACGAGGGCCTCAGCGTGGAGGACACCCTCGCGGTGATCGACGGACGGGTCATCCACGCGTACCACATCGAGGGCACCGGCGGCGGCCATGCGCCGGACCTCCTGCGCCTCGCGGGCGAGCCCAACGTGCTCACCTCCTCGACCAACCCGACGTTCCCCTACGGCGTCAACACCGCGGCGGAGCACCAGGCCATGGTCGAGCTCGTGCACGTCCTCCGTGACGACCTGCCGGGCGACCACCAGCTGGCCGCCGACCGCGTGCGGCCCGCGACGATGGCCGCCGAGAGCGTCCTGCACGACATGGGGCTCGTGCAGATGGTGTCGTCGGACAGCCAAGGCATGGGCCGGGTCGGCGAGAGTCTGCGCCGGGCGATGCAGCTCGCCAGCCTGATGCGCGACGCGCGCGGCCCGCTCGGGGACGCCGGCGACGACAACGCCCGCGTCCTGCGCTACCTGGCGAAGGCGACGATCAACCCCGCGATCGCGCACGGCATGGACGACCACATCGGCTCCCTGCAGCCCGGCCGCCTCGCCGACATCGTGCTGTGGGAGCCGGGCTGGTTCGCCGTCAAGCCGTTTCTCGTCCTCAAGGGCGGCTTCCCGACCTGGGGCGCGGTCGGAGACCCCAACGCGTCCACGGCGTTCTGCCAGCCGACGCAGGTGGCGGCCCAGATCGGCGGCATCGGCTCCGCGCCCGCGCGGCACTCCATCGCGTTCGTCAGCCGCGCCGCGCTGGAGGGCGGCGCCGCCGACGAGCTGCCCACGGGCAAGGAGCGCATCGCCGTCCGCGGCGTCCGCGCCCTCGGCGCCGCGGACATGGTCCGCAACGACGCCGTCGCCGCGGTCCGCGTGGACCCGGTGACGCACGCCGTCACCGTCGACGGCGAGCCCGTCGACACGCCGCCCGCCGCCCACGTGCCCCTCTCCGGCCTGCACCTGCTCGGATGACCGGACGCATCGCCCTCTGCGCCCCCGACAAGCTGCGCGGGGCCCTCGACGCGCCGCAGGCCGCCGCCGCGCTCGCCGCCGGCTGCCGCGACGCGGGCTGGGAGGCGCTCGAGCACCCGCTGGCCGACGGCGGCGAGGGCACCTGCGAGGCGATCGTGCGCGCGAGCCGCGGCCGGCGCGAGCAGGTGCAGACCCACGATGCGCTCGGCCGCCCGTGCAGCGCGCTGCTCGGCGTGCTCCCGAACGGGACCTGCGTCGTGGA
>JBEGMS010000116.1:0-3403 GCA_041182985.1 Actinomycetota bacterium | reverse complement strand
GGCTTCCCCGTCACCCTGTCCTCGGACGTGGTGCCGGAGTTCCGCGAGTACGAGCGCACCCTGACCGCGTGCATGAACTCGTTCGTGCGCCCGAAGGTGCAGGCGTACGTCGACAACCTCGACCAGGAGCTGAAGAAGGGCGGCGCGACCTGCGACGTCAACATCCTCCGCTCCGACGCCGGCCTGATGACGACGCGCGAGGCGGGCCGCAACCCGATCTACGGCGTCCTCTCCGGCCCGTCCGGCGGCGTCGCCGGCGCGCTCGCCCTGTCGGTGCGCGCGGGCTACCCGAACATCCTCACGTTCGACATGGGCGGCACGTCCACCGACGTGGCCCTCTGCCAGAACGGCGAGCCGACGATCGGCCGCGACACCTCGATCGGGCAGTTCCGCCTGAAGGTGCCCTCGATCAACGTGCACACCGTCGGCGCGGGCGGCGGCTCCATCGCCCACGTGCCGCAGCTCACGAAGGCCCTGCGCGTCGGCCCGCAGTCCGCGGGCGCCGAGCCGGGCCCCGCCGCGTACGGCAAGGGCGGCACCGAGCCGACCGTGACCGACGCGAACGTCGTCGTCGGCCACCTCCCGCCGCGCCTTTTGGGCGGCGAGATGGAGCTCGACGTCGCGGGCGCCACGGCGGCCGTGCAGACGATCGGCGACGCGATCGGGCTCGACACCGACGCGGCCGCCGAGGGCATCCTCGCGATCGTCAACGAGAACATGGCGGGCGCCCTGCGCCTCGTCTCCGTGCAGCGCGGCTACGACCCGCGCGACTTCGCGCTCGTCGCCTTCGGCGGCGCGGGCCCGCTGCACGCGAACGCGGTGGCCGAGCTGATGGGCTCGTTCCCCGTGATCGTGCCGCCCGCTCCGGGCCTGCTCTGCGCGACCGGCGACCTCGTCGCCGAGTTCCGCAACGAGTTCGCCCAGACGATCGTCACCCCGATGGACGAGGTCCAGGCCTCCGACGTCGCGGCGGTCCTCGACGACCTCGGCGCCCGCACCCGCGAGTGGATGACGTCGGAGGGCATCGCCGAGGGCGACCAGCGCGTCACGTACCTCGCGGACATGCGCTACGTCCTGCAGGGCTACGAGATCCCCGTCCCGGTCGACATCGACGCCGTCAAGGGCGGCTCGATCCAGGCCATGGGCGACCAGTTCGACCAGATGCACGAGCAGCTGTACGGCTTCATGATGGACGACGCCCGCAAGGAGATCGTCAACCTGCGCTGCATCGGCAACGGCGCCGTGCCGAAGATCAAGCTCCCCGAGGGCGAGGTCAAGGCCAACGACGGCTCCGACGCGGTGGTCGAGGAGCACCAGATCGTCTTCAAGGGCGAGAAGGTCGCGACCAAGATCTACGACCGCGGCAAGCTGACCCCGGGCGCCACGTTCGACGGCCCGGCGATCGTCACGGAGTTCGACTCCACGACGGTGGTCCTCCCCGGCTACACGGCCGAGATGGACCGGTACTTCAACATCCTGATCAACCCGAAGGCCTAGGGGAGGCGGACCGATGGCAACCAAGACCGACGAGCTCCGCATCGCGGAGATCCCGACGGACGTCGACATCGACCCCGTCACGCTCGACATCATCGAGGGGGCGCTGAAGAGCGCCCGCTACGAGATGGACGCGACCCTGTTCCGGTCGGCGATGAGCCCGGTCATCCGCGAGCAGCACGACGAGTTCCCGATGATCACGGACCCCCGCGGCCGCATGGTCGTGGGCCAGTTCGGGGCCTACATCAACGAGATGATGGAGGCGTGGGAGCACGGCATCTACGAGGGCGACGTGATCCTCACGTCGGACCCCTTCAAGTGCTCCGCGTCGATCTCGCACACCAACGACTGGCTGATACTCGTGCCGATCTTCCACGACGGCGCGCTGGTCGGCTGGTCCTCGCAGTTCGGCCACATGATGGACGCCGGCGGTCGCCTGCCGGGGTCGCTGCCGACCAACGCGAAGACGATCTACGACGAGGGCCTGATCATCCCGCCGATCAAGGTGATCGAGCGCGGCGAGGTGCAGCAGCCCGTCCTCGACCTGATCTTCAACAACATGCGCATGCCGGCGATGAACCGCGCCGACATGTTCGCCCTGATCGCGGGCTGCCGCGCGGGTGAGAAGCGGGTCCAGGAGCTCTGCGACCGCTTCGGCCAGGAGACCTACCTGGCGGCCTGCCAGGCGCTCCTCGACCGCACCCACGCGGCGATGAAGACCCTGATCAACCTGGCCATCCCCGAGGTGCCGCACTCGTTCGAGGACTACGTCGACGACGACGGCCTCGGCCACGGCCCCTTCAAGATGAAGCTGACGATCTGGCGGGAGGGCGACCACGCCTTCTTCGACTGGACCGGCACGGATCCGCAGGCCATGGGCCCGGTGAACTTCTACCTCTCCGAGGGGATGTTCAAGATGTTCATCGGGGTCTACCTGATCATGGTCAACGACCCGCAGATCCTGTTCAACGACGGGTTCTACCCGCTGCTCCACATCATCCTGCCGGAGGGCTGCCTGCTGCGGCCGCGCTTCCCGTCGGCCCTGGGCTGCCGCACGCACGCCCTGGCGCGTCTGTTCGACGTGCTCGGCGGCGCGCTGACCAAGCAGGCCCCGGAGCTGAACACGGCGGCGGGCTACGGCACCTCGCCGTACATGCTGTACTCCGGCTGGGGCGAGAAGGGCGACTTCTTCTACGCCATGGAGATCCTCTACGGCGGCATCCCCGGCCGCCCGATCGGGGACGGCATGGACGGCCACTCGTGGTGGCCGCTGTTCGAGAACATCCCGACCGAGTACCTCGAGGCGTACTACCCGCTGCGCATCGACGGCTACACCACGGTCACCGACTCCGGCGGCCCGGGCATGCACCGCGGCGGCAACGGCGTCGAGAAGCGGTACGTCTACCTCGAGCCCGGTGAGGTCTCGATCCACGACGACCGCTGGCTGACCCGCCCGTGGGGCGTCCTCGGCGGCCTGCCGGGCGCCCGCTCGGAGAAGATCCTCAAGCGCGTCGACGGCTCCGAGGAGCGGCTGCCGTCGAAGTGCGACGAGATCGAGGTGCAGCCCGGCGACATGCTGGTCTACCGCACCGCCGGCGGCGGCGGCTGGAAGGACCGCCTCGACCGCTCGGTCGAGGCCGTCGTCCGCGACGTGGCCTTCGGGCTCGTCAGCCCCGCATTCGCCAAGGAGGGCTACGGGGTCGTCATGAACGCCGACGGCACCGCCGACGAGGCGGCGACGGAGACGGAGCGGGAGCGCCAGCGCGCCGAGCGCGGCGAGGCCCTGTTCTTCGACTTCGGGCCGCCGCTCGAGGAGGTCCTCGCCAGCTGCAAGGCGGAGACCGGCCTCGAGCCGCCGATCCCCGCGACGCCGCTCAAGTGGTCGGCGCTCGAGGACGGCGCGGAGGCG
>JBEGMS010000115.1:0-5625 GCA_041182985.1 Actinomycetota bacterium | reverse complement strand
GGTGGGCCTCGACCTGCGCGGCGTGGCGCGCCGCCGCGGCCATCGCCTCGTCGACCGCGCGCAGCGCCTCGTCGATGCGGGCGCCGAGCTGCGCCGGGTCGTCAGGGGCCTCGACGCCGGCGGACGTTAGCGCCTCGGCGGCGATGATCCGGGCGCCGCCGACAAGGCGGCCGCGCTCGATCCGGCGGCCGCCGAGGCCGAGCTCGAGGTCGCGGAGGCGCGGATCGCGTGGCTGCGCGACGAGGAGCTCGCGGAGGCCAACCGCGCGCTCGGCGGCGTGCGCGCCCTGGCCGACCGCGCGGGCGAGTCCGCCGACGTGCCCGCCGCGGCGCAGGCCCTCGCCGACGCCGAGGCCGACCTGCGCGACATCGCCGACCGCTGGCTGACCCTGCGGCTGGCCCACGACGTGCTCGCGCAGGCGCGCGACCGCTTCGTCGAGGAGCACCAGCCGGGCGTCCTGCGGCGCGCCGCCGAGCAGATCGCGATCGCCACCGGCGGCGCCTGGACGGAGATCCGGATGCCGGACGGCGAGCGGGCGGGCGCGCGCTCCGAGATCATCGGCGCGGGCGGCGACCGGATCCCCTTCACGGAGCTCTCGCAGGGCACCGTCGGCCTCGTCTACCTCTGCCTGCGCGCCGGCCTCGTCGACGAGATGCGCGCGGCGGGCGGCGTGGAGCTGCCCGTCGTGATGGACGACGTGCTGACCCACCTCGACCCCGAGCGCCGGGCCGGCGGCGCGCGCGTCATCGCGGACCTCGCGACGCGCCACCAGGTCATCTACTTCACCTGCCACGACGAGCAGGTCGCGGCGCTGGCCGCGGCCAGCCCCGGCTGCGTCGACTGGCCGCTCCAGCGGCTCGTCTAGGGGGCGTCGAGCGGGATCGTCCCGCCCGGCTCGAGGACCAGGGCCTCGCAGGCCGGCGCGGTCTCCGCCATCGCCGCCGAGAAGCGCTCGGCAGGCTCCCGCGGGGGCTCGCCGCGGCCGATCGGCCAGAGCGTGCCCCAGTGGATCGGGATCGCCACCCTCGCCTGCAGCCGGAGGGCGGCCTCGGCGGCCCGGGCCGGGTCCATGTGGCCGGGGCCGAGGTTCGGGCCCCAGCCGAAGATGGGCAGGCAGGCCACGTCGACGGGGCCGATCGCGGCCATCCCGTCGAAGAGGTCGGTGTCGCCCGCCACGTAGACGCTGCGGCTCGCCTCCAGGCGGTAGCCGATCGGCTCGGCGTGGGGCCCGAGCGGCTGGTCGCGCTTGCCGTCGTGCGCGGCCGGGGTGGCCAGCACCTCGAGGCCGCCGATCCGGAGCCGCTCGCCCTCGGCGATCTCGGAGACGCGGGTGAAGCGCTTGCGGCGCAGGGTGCCGGCGGCGCCCTTGGGCACGATCACGGGCAGGTCCTTGCCGAGCCGCTCGAGCGAGGGCGGGTCGAGGTGGTCGTGGTGCTGGTGCGTGATAAGGACGGCGTCGAGGCCGCGCAGCGCCGCGGGGGGCACGCGGTGGAAGCGCTTCAGGTGCAGGACGCGGGGGCGCAGCACGGGATCGACGATCACGCGCGCGCCGCCCATCGCGACCACCACCGTGCCGTGCCCGACCCAGGTGAGGTGGTCGTGGCCGGCCTGCGGGCCGTCGCTCACCCGGCCGTCGCGCCCTCGAGGGCGCGCACCCGCTCGAGGTGCTTCGCGCGCGCCCCGTCGTGGCCGAGGTCGTGCAGCCAGCCGATCAGGATCTCGTGGATGCGCTCGGCGCTGATGACGGGCTCGTCGGGCCAGCTGAACTCCGACGGGAACAGGATGAAGGGGTGCATCTGCTCGCCGCCGAGGCCGCCGTGGTGGCCGACGAGCTCCTCGAAGGCGCCGATCTCGCCGGTCATCGGGTCGTAGGCCGCGTTGACCATCAGGTCGCCGACGTGGGGGAAGCCGTCCGTGCGCAGCACGTGGCGGGCCGCGTTCGGTCCGTAGGGCGCGAGCGGGTCGGCGCCCTCGATGGCGCCCGTCTGCAGGTGGTGCACGCCGTGCCGTCCGATCGCCATCGGCCCCCGCTCGGCGGAGCGCACGAGCACGAAGCCGATCCCGTCGTGCGCGACGAGGCGGTGGATCAGGAACGGGTAGCGCTCGTTGATCTCCTCCATCGTGAGGCGGCCGGGCTCCTCGCCGAGGAAGACGAGCCCGAGGCTGCCCGAGGCCAGCACCTTCACCTCCGCGGTGTCGAAGGCGTCCGCGCCCTCGAGCGCGAGCTCGTGCTCGGGGCCGAGGACGATCGCGTCGCCCGAGCGGCGCCCGCGGGTGGCGGCGCGGATCACGCGGTTGCGCGCGCCGAGGATCTCGGTGGCGACCACCGACAGGCGCGACCAGGCCTCGTCCTCGTCGAACTCGAGCGACGCCCCGTCGACGCCGCAGGCGTCGTGGACGAGCGCCTCGAGGGTCTGGCCGTGGCGGTCCTCGAAGGTGGTCCCCTGGCTCTGGCCATGGTCGGAGAGGACGACGACGTGGTACGGCCGCGGCGCCGTCGCCGCGGCCCGCGCGATGCGCCCGAAGGCGCGGTCGATGCCGCGCAGGACCTCGAGCGCGTCGAAGCGCTCGATGCCGGAGTGGTGGGCGACCTCGTCGTAGCCGACGAACGTGGAGTAGAGGACGGGGCGGCCCGCGTAGGCGTCGGAGATCACCGTCTGGACGGCGATGTCGCGCAGGATCACCACGGTGACGGCACGCAGGAGCGAGTAGCGGAAGCCGCGCTTGACGCGGGGGACGACGTCGCGGCGGATCTGCTGCCCGGAGGCGAGCAGCTCGCGGCCGATGTCGACGATCCCGAGCAGCAGCGTGCGGAACACCGTGTACGGGTTGGCGAAGTACGCGAAGTAGTCGGAGCCGCGGGTGGGGCGGGCCTGCAGCGCCGAGATCGTGAAGCTCGTGTGCTCGGCGTCGCCCGTGACGAGGTTGCCGCGGCTCGCGCCGCCGCCGGCGAGGAGCCCGCGCCCGTCGGAGTGGCGACGCTCGATCTCCGCGGCGCCCGCCGGGTGGTTGGAGACGACGAACGCGCCGCGCTCCTTCTCGTACCAGCGGAAGGCGGGGATGTCCTCGTTCGAGCCGTGCAGGATCCCGGCCTGGCTGGCGCTGGTCTGCGACGACCAGTCGCATTCCCACCCCTCGAGCCGGTGCGTGCCCTCGCGGATCCAGCGCGCCATCTCGGGCACGTTGCCGTCGCGGATCGCGCGTCGCAGGACCGGCTCGGCGAGCCCGTCGATCTCCAGGAACAGGATCCCCGGCACCGTCTCGTCGAGGGTGGTGTCGGCGTGGCGGCGGGCCTGCCGGCGGATCACGTTGCGGTAGTAGAAGTCGTCGTCGTCGATCCCCAGGACCGCCGTCACCACGGTGTTCGTGATCGTGAGGAGCATCGCCGCGATCAGGGCCGCCCAGTAGCTGTCGACGAAGACGCCGTCGGAGATGTTGAGGGCGATCCAGACGATCAGGCCGTTGAGGAGCATGCCGGCCACGCCGAGGGTGAGCACCGTGATCGGCAGCGCGATGCGGATCAGGAGCGGCCACACCACCGCGTTGGCCACCGTCACGGCGATCGCCGCGATGAACGCGTGCGTCCAGTCCTTGATGTGCAGGCCGCCGAGGAACTGGGAGGCGACGACCAGCGTCGCGGCCGCCACGGTGATCGTGAACGCCCCGCGGATGTAGGTGCGGGGGCTGCGCAGGGGGTTGCGCTGCGCGGGGTGGGCGCTCATGCCAGCAGCCGCCGCTTCTGCACCTTGCCGAGCGCGTTGCGGGGCAGCTCGGCGACGCGCGGGATAACGCGCCGGCGCGTGTGGGGGGCGAGGAGGCCGGCGACGTGCTGCACCAGCTCATCATCGGCGAGGGACGCGGAGGGCGCAATCACGACCCAGGCGGCGATCCGCTCGCCGAGGTCGTCGTCGGGCAGGCCGAGGACGGCGGCCTCGAGGACGTCGGGGTGCTCGAGCAGCGCCGCCTCGACCTCGCCCGCGCCGACCCGGTAGCCGCCCGTCTTGATGAGGTCCGTGGAGCTGCGGCCGACGAGGCGCAGCACGCCGTCCTCGTCGAGCGAGCCGACGTCGCCCGTGCGGAACCACCCGTCGCGGAACGCCGCCTCGGTCGCCTCCGGGTTGCCGAGGTAGCCGTCGAAGAGGGCGTCGCTCCGGATCTCGACCTCGCCGAGGCCGTCGCCGGGCGGCAGCGCGGCGCCCGCGTCGCCGACGATCCGGACCTCGACCCCGGGCAGGGCGGTGCCGACGGCGCCGGGGATGCGCGGGCCGTCGTGGCGGGCGCTCGCGATCATCAGCGCCTCGCTCATGCCGTAGCGCTCGACGATGCGCTGGCCGGTCGCCGCGGCGTAGGCCTCGTGGACGCGCGCGGGCAGGGCGGCCGAGCCCGACACGACGAGCCGCGCGGAGCCGAGGGCCCGGGCCACGTCCGGGTCGCGCTCGGCGGCCTCGAGCAGGCGCCCGTGCATCGTGGGCACCGCGAACAGCATCGTCGCGTCGGCGGCGAGCGCGGCGGCGATCGCCTCGGGCGAGAAGCGGCCCGTGTGGCGCACCCCGCCGCCGAGCCGCAGCGGCCCCAGCACCCCGAGCACGAGCCCGTGCACGTGGAAGAGCGGCAGCGCCTGGGCGACGACGTCGTCGGCGGTCCAGGCCCAGGCGTCGGCGAGGGCGTCGAGGTTGGCGGCGAGCGCGCGCCGCGCCAGCACGACGCCCTTGGGCGGGCCGGTCGTGCCCGACGTGTAGACGATCAGCGCCGTCGCGTCGGGGGCGTCGTCGTCGGCCGCGGGGTCGGCGCGTGCCGCCGGGTCGACGGCGATCCGCCGCAGCCCGTCGAGCGCGGCGGGGAGCGCCGCGTCGGCGGCGCAGAGGATCGCGGCGGGTGCGCTGTCGCCCGTCTCGTGCGCGAGCTCGAGCTCGCCGGAGGCCGGGTTGAGGGGCACGAGCTCGACGCCCGCCGTGATGGCGCCCGCGGCGCCCAGTGCGGTCTCGATGCGCGGCTCGCACCAGAGGGCGACGCGCCCCGCGCCCGCGAGGTCGCGCGCCACGGCGCCGACGGCCCGGGCCAGCTCGTCGCCGTCGAGCCGCACGCCTGCGACCTCGAGCGAGGCGCGGTCGAGTCCGGGGAGGAGCGCCGTCACGGGGCGGCAGTCTAGCCGCCGGGCTAGAGTGGCCACGATGATCCGCCGCGCGACCGACGACGGCTGGGAGCTCGTCACGCAGCCCGACCACGGCCGTCTCGCGGCCGACATCCTCGGCTGCCTCGCGGAGCGCCCGCGCGGCCCGGAGGAGGGGTTCCGGGCGGCGGTGGCGCACCACGACGACGGCTGGGCCGAGCGCGATCGCGCGCCCCGGCCTGGTCCCGACGGGGGGCCGGAGACGTTCCTCGACCTGCCGCTCGTCGAGCACCTCGCCCTCTCCGACGACTCCGTGCGCCTCGCCGGCGAGCACCACCCGTACGCGGAGGCCGTCGTCGCCCGGCACGTGGCGTGGCTGCACGGCGCCCGGCCCGTCGCCGACCCCGAGGCCGCCGCCGAGCGCGACCGCGTAATCGGCGGCTGGCGGGAGACGGCGGAGCGCCAGGCCGCCGCCGTCGGCATCGGCCCCGCCGACCTCGACCACGACCAGCGGC
>JBEGMS010000114.1:0-3800 GCA_041182985.1 Actinomycetota bacterium | reverse complement strand
GACTGCGACTACGCCCTAGATCGAGATCCGCGCGCCGAGCGGGGTCTCGACCCGCGTGAACGCCGCGTCGGGGCCGAAGCGGTCCATGTCGAAGACCCGCGCCTCGGGCCACAGGCCCTTGCCCTCGGCGAGGTCGGCGAGGATCTCGCCGAGCACGGGCGCGTGCTTGAAGCCGTGCCCGCAGCAGCCGGCCGCCACCACGACGTGCCCGCGCCGCCCGAAGGCGAAGTCGTTGTCGGGCGTCAAGGTCCACGGGCAGCACTCGGTGTCGTGCGGGCCGTCGGCCCGCAGCCCGGGCAGGTGCTCGGCGACCCAGTCGCCGTTCAGCGCCTCCTCGTCCGGGCGCACCGCCCAGCCGGCGGACTCGCGGTCGAAGGCCGCCTCGTCGCCGTAGTCGAGCCCCACCTTGTAGCCCTTGCCCGGCGTCGGCAGCCCGTAGACGCCGAGCCGGTCCGGGCGGGAGAAGTCGATCAACGACGGCCGCCGCTCCCACGCCCCGCCGCCGCGCCAGTACGTCACCTGCCCGATCGCGGGGGCGAGCGGCAGGCGCACCCCGAGCGGCGCGAGCAGCTCCTCGGCCCACGGCCCGGCGCTGACCACGGCCACGTCGGCCTCGAGCCGGCGGCGGTCGGTCTCGATGCGCACCCCGGCCGGCGTCTCCTCGAGCGCGACGAGGCGCTCGGGCTCGCCCAGCTCGACGCCGGCCTCAGCCGCCGCCTTGGCGATCGCGAGCAGCCCGCGCCGCGCGAAGACGACGCCGTCGGTCGGGACGAGCGCGGCGTACTCGTCGGGGCGCTCCGCGGCCTCGGGGAACGCGCGCACGACGCCCGCGGCGTCGAGCTCCTCGGCCGTGACGCCCTCGACGGCCAGGGCCTCGACCCATCGCCGCGCGGGCTCGCCGCGCAGCAGCAGCCCCACCGTGTCGATCAGCGGCTCGCCCGCGCCCCGCTCGAGCGCCCGCCAGGCGTCCAGCGCGAGCCGGGCGAGGCGGACGTCGTCGGGCCGCTCGTGCGCGAGCCGGAAGATCCGCGTCTCCCCCGCCGACGAGCCGACCCGCGAGGCGATGCCGTGGCGGTCGATCCCGACCACCTGGTGCCCGCGAGCGGCGAGCGCCCACGCCGTGGGCAGGCCCATCGCGCCGAGTCCGACGACGACGGCGCGCATCAGACCGCGGCCCGCGCGCTCAGCGCGGCGGCGGCCACGAGGTCGGCGGCGCGCCGCCCGGCGCGCAGGGCGCCGTCGATCGAGGCGTTCTCGGTGCCGTCGCCCGACAGGAGCAGGCCGTCCTTGAGCCAGCGCGGGCCCGTGCCGAGGCCGCCCGGCGGCTGCGCGTGCTGCGCCCACTCGATGCGGTCGACGCGGAGCAGGCGCCAGGCGTCCACGCGCCCCCCGAACCAGCGCGCGAGCTGGGCGCGGGCGGCCGACTCGAGCGCCGCGTCATCGCCCGCGAACGGCAGGCCCACGCACGACGCGGCGATCGACGCGCGCCCGGGCGGCGCGTAGGACGGTGCGACGGCGGACATCACGGCGACGTTGTTGACCGGGCCCGTGCCGTCGCCGTCGAGGACGATGCGGCGGCCCGCGGGCGCCTCGGGCGCGTCGAACCACAGGCAGGTCGAGGAGCGCGGCTCGGGGTCGGGCGTGCCGGCCAGGAGGGCGACGTCGTGCGCGCCGCCGGCGAGTACGACGGCGAGGCGGGCCTTCAGCTTGGCGCCGGAGGCGAGCGTCACGTTGCGGGTGCCGGCCTTCTCGACGCGCTCGCCGAGGCGGACGGCGCCGGCCGGCAGGCGCGCGGCGAGCTGCTCCGCGATCGCGCCCATGCCGCGGGCCGGCACGACGGTGCGGCCCGACGCCATCTGCACGAAGCACTGGTCGAGCAGCCGGCTCGAGACGCCGAGGTCGCGATCGAGGAAGACGCCCGCGAAGAGCGGCCGCAGCAGGCGCTCGCGGACCGCATCGGAGAAGCCGAGGGCGCGCAGCCGCTCGTCGGCCGTGGTGTCGGGCCGCGTCGCCGACGAGAGGGGGCGGGACCCGAGCAGCCACTGCGCGGCGGCCCTCACGTCGCCGGGGCCGCCGATGCCGGCGCGCAGCGCGTCGGGCACGGCGAGCGGGTCGCGCAGGGGGTGCGCGATCGTGCGCATGCGCCCATCCCAGAAGATGTCGGCGCCGGGCAGGAAGGCGCGCAGGTCGAGCGCGTCGAGGTCGAGCGCGCGCTGCGCCTCCGGGTAGCCGTCGAACAGCACCTGGAAGCCGCGATCGAGCAGGAAGCCGTCGACCGCGTCCGTGCGCACGCGCCCGCCGACGCCGTCGGAGGCCTCGACGACCTCCACGTCGAGCCCTTGCTCGACGAGCAGGGCCGCGCAGTTGAGGCCGCTGAGCCCGGCCCCGACGATGATCACGTCCGCCATGGCGGGAATGCTGCCACGTCGCGGCAGGCCGCGGGTCGGCGGCGGGCGCGCCGCGCGCGAAAGGCCGGGCATGCCCGAGCTGCCCGAGGCCGAGAAGGCGCGCCGACGCCTGGAGGAGCTGTGCGTCGGCCTGCGCATCGCGCAGGTCGAGGACGGCGACACGTGGGTCTGCCGCCCGCACCAGCCGGGTGAGATCGACGCGGCGCTGCGCGGATCGATCGTGACCGCGGCCGGCCGCCACGGGAAGTTCCTCTGGCTCGAGACGGACACGGGCCATGAGCTCGGCCTGCACCTCGGCATGGGCGGCTCGATCCGCCCCACGCCCGAGCCCTCGCCGCGCGGCTGGGACCGCATCGCGTTCGTCTTCGAGGACGAGAGCCGCGTCGCCCTCCACGACAAGCGGCGCCTGTCCCGGGCCCGCCTCGGCGCCGAGATCGACCACCTCGGCCCCGACGCGCTGACCGTCACGCCGGCCGCCTTCCGCCGCGAGGTCGGGCGCGGCTCGGCGCCGATCAAGGCGCGCCTGCTCGACCAGTCCGCGATCGCCGGCGTCGGCAACCTCCTCGCCGACGAGGCGCTCTGGGAGGCCGGCATCGACCCGCGCCGCCCCGCGAAGGACCTCTCGGACGACGAGCTGGACGTGCTGCGCGACTGCCTGCGCAGCGCGATCCGCGCCGCGCTCAAGCCCAGCGGGGGCTCGGGCCGAGGCCGCTTCGCGAAGGCGCGACGGGGCGGCGAGTGCCCGCGCTGCAAGGGCGAGCTCGGGCGCGCGACCGTCGGCGGGCGCACGACCTACTGGTGCGTGAACGAGCAGGCCGGCGGCCGGCCGTGAGCCGGCTGGTCTGGGTCCAGGGCACCCAGCTGACCCCGGATTCCTCGGCGCTCGCCGCCGCCGACCGCGCGACGGACCGGGTCCTGCTGGTCGAGTCCCTCCCCCACGTCGCCCGCGGGCGCCTGCACCGCCACAAGGCCGCCTTCGTGATCGCCGCGATGCGGCGCTTCGCCGAGGAGCTGCGCGCCGCCGGCTGGGAGGTCGACGTGGTGCCGCTGGCCGCCGGGGCCTCCTTCGACGACGCGCTGCGCGACGCCGTCCGCCGCCACGCCGCGACGGGCGTGCTGGCGATGGAGCCGACCGGCTGGACCAGCCGCGAGCGGCTGCTGGCGCTCGACCTCGGCGTGCCCGTCGAGCTGACCCCGGACGCGATGTTCCTGTGCGGGCGTGGGGAGTTCGCCGACTGGGCGGGCACCCGCAAGCGCCTGCGGATGCAGGAGTTCTACGCCTGGATGCGGCGCGGGCACGACGTCCTCGTGGACGCGGATGGCGAGCCCGTCGGCGGCCAGTGGTCCTTCGACCCCGACAACCGCGAGACGTATGCGGCGTGGCGCAGGAGC
>JBEGMS010000113.1:0-2847 GCA_041182985.1 Actinomycetota bacterium | reverse complement strand
GTCGACGCCCACGACAGGAAGTGCACGTGGGCGTCGACGAGGCCCGGCACCACGGTGCGGCCGTCGAGGTCGATCCGCTCCGTCGAGACCGCCGAGGTGTCGCCCTCCCAGGCCTCGACGCCGCGCGACACGCGGCCGCGATCATCGATCGGCAGCGCCGCGACCCGCGGCAGGGCGGGATCGCCCGTGTGGATGGTCCCGCCCTCGAGGATCACGCCGGGAGCGTAGCGCCCGTCGGCTAGCGTGCCCGCATGGTCCCCGCCGACGAGATCGAGCGCCGCCACGCGGCGCTACGGGCGGCGCTGGCCGACGACGGCCTCGACGCCGTCCTCGTCGTCGAGGCCTCCGACCTCGTCTACCTGACGGGCGTGATGGCCGACGCGCACCTCGTGGTGGCGCGCGAGGGTGATCCCGTGCTGCTCGTGCGCCGCGGCATCGAGCGCGCCGAGGCCGACTCGCCGCTGGCCGACGTGCGCCCGCTGGGATCCCTGCGCGCGCTCGGTCCCGTGCTCGCCGAGCGCGGCGTGCGGCGCCTCGGCCTGGAGATGGACGTCCTGCCCGCGGCCCGCTACCTGCGCTACGGGCAGCTGCTCGAGGGCATCGAGCTCGCCGACGGCGCCCCCGCGCTCGCTAGCGTGCGCGCCGTCAAGTCGGAGTGGGAGGCGGGGCGCATGCGGCTCGCGGCCGCGCAGCTCGGCGCGGCCTTTCGCGCGGCCCCCGGCCTCGTCGCGGGCGAGGAGACCGACCTCGCCATCCAGATCGAGCTCGAGCGGGTGCTGCGGCACGCCGGCCACCAGGGGCCGCTGCGCTTCCGGGGGCTCAACGGCGTGATGTTCTACGGCGCCGTCCTCGCCGGCCCCGACGGCGCGATCGCGCCCTGGGCGGATACGCCGCTCGGCGGTCCCGGCCCGAACGCCGCCGTCGGCAAGGGGCCGGGCGGCTGGCGGATCGGCGACGGCGACGCGGTCACCGTCGACCTGGTCGGCGCCGTCGACGGCTACGTCGCCGATGCGACCCGCACGTTCTTCCGGGGCGAGCCGCGGGCGCCGCTCGGCGAGGCCCTCGCCGTGTGCGAGGCGATCCTCGCCGACCTCGAGGGCCTGATGCGGCCCGGCGTGCCCGCCCAGGACCTCTACCGGCGCGGCCTCGAGCTCGCGACGGAGGCAGGCTTCGGCGACCACTGGATGGGGCACGGCCCCGCCCGCGTCCGCTTCGTGGGGCACGGCATCGGGCTCGACATCAACGAGCGGCCCTTCCTCGCCGAGGGGTTCGAGGAACCGCTCGAGGTGGGCAACGCGATCGCCGTCGAGCCCAAGCTGGTGTTCCCCGGGGTCGGGGCCGTCGGCGTCGAGAACTCCTACCTGATCACGGGCACCGGGCCCGAGCGGCTCACCTAGCCGCGCGGCGCAGGCGGATCGCGCCCTTCGCGGTCGACGGGTCGACGACCCGGCCCTGCTGGGTGATTTCGATCTCGCCGGCCGCGACCAGGCGCCGCGCGGCGCGCCGTGCGGGTTCCATCAGCGGCCGCCAGTCGTCGCCGCCGACCCGCCGCGCCGCCTCCGACGGGCAGATCGTCGCGTCGCGCTCCCGCTGGTCGAGGAGGTCGCGGATCGCCTGCTCGAGGTCACGGTCGACCGCCCTCACGCCCCGCCGGCGGCAGGCGTCCGAGCACCAGCGCACGTTCTCCCAGTCGTCCGCCCAGCGCCGCCGCCACTCGATCCGGCGGCCGCAGCCGGTGCAGACCTTCGGCTCCGGGGTCATCCCGCCTGCCGGGCGAGCCAGCCGGCGGGGTCGTCGACGATCGGGTCGCCGTGCGCGGCGATCACCATGCGGGGCGCCGTCGCGACGAGGCGCGGCACGAGCGCGGCGGCTGCGTCGGGATCGTCGAGGAGGTCGGCGGTCCAGAGCAGGCCGTGGCAGGCGCAGGTCACGATCGCGCGGCCCGCGGCGGCGGGTGGACCCGGCAGGGCCGCCTCGACGCCCCCCGGCAGCGCGCCCGCCGCGGCGAGGGCGTCGCCCGCCACGACGCGGGTACCGACGTAGCGCTCCGCGACGGCGCGGGCGCCGGAGCCGCGATCGGGCAGGGTCGACGCGACCACCGGGGGGCGCCCGATCCGCTCGACGTCGCGGTCCAGCGCGCGCCAGAAGCGCTCGGCGTCCGCGGCATCGGCGGGGAGCAGCGGGTCGACCAGGACGATCCCGTCCGGGTGCTCGTGGTAGACGCAGTTCCCCTCGGCGCCGCCCGGCGTCGCGGCGGTCCAGCGCCAGAGGCCGTCGGCGAGGCGGTCGACCCGCATCAGGCCCCGAGCCAGGCGTCGATCAGCCGCCTCGCGATGCTCGACGGGGGCGGCAGGACGGGCAGGGCGTCGCGCGTGAACCAGTCGAGGCTCTCGAGCTCGGCCGGGTCGAGCTGGATCTCGCCCGACGCCCACTCGGCGGTGAACCCGAGCATCAGGGAGTGCGGGAACGGCCAGCTCTGGCTCCCGAACCAGCGCGGCTCGGTGATCTCGATGCCCGCCTCCTCGCGCACCTCGCGGCGGACGGCGTCCTCGGCGCTCTCGCCCGAGTCGACGAAGCCGGCGAGGGTGGAGTGCATCCCGGGTGGGAAGTGCGCCGAGCGTCCGAGCAGGATCTCGTCGCCGCGGGAGACGAGCATGATCACCGCCGGCGAGTGGCGCGGGTAGGCGCGGTAGGCGCAGGCGGGGCAGGAGCGGGCGCGCTCGTCGTCGAGCCCCTGCGCCCCCTGCACGATCGGCTCCCCGACGCCGAGTGGGCGCTGGCCGGGCGCGCCTTCCAGCTGGCCGAATGGGACCGCACCCACCGCTTCTGCGGCGTCTGCGGCACCGC
>JBEGMS010000112.1:0-3154 GCA_041182985.1 Actinomycetota bacterium | reverse complement strand
GTGCCGCTCCGCATGAAGGACAACCTCGTCGCGACGGTGTGCGGGCTCGTCCACCTCGAGGGCTACGGCTCGAGCCTCGGCGTGCGTCTGCCCGAGCTCGACGTCGGCGCCCTCGTCGCCGCGCAGTGCGACGACCTCCTCGAGAGCGGCGGCCACACGGTGAAGACCGGACTCGACTACTTCCTCGAGATCCTCTCGAGCCTCGCAGTCAGCGGCGCGATCCAGGACGGCCGCCAATACACCTATGCCGGCGGGCACCTCGCGCTGCACATCGCCTCGTGCCACGCGGCCTACGCCGAGCACGCACGCCGCGCCGGCTACGAGGGAGAGGTCCTCGACAAGAAGGCCCTCGTCCGCCAGCTGCAGGAGAACCAGCGCCGCGGCGGCTTCGTCGTCGATGTGAGCCGCCCGGTGAGCTTCGGCTCGCGGGCCGACAAGCGGCGCGCGGCGATTCTCGACCTCGATGCGGCCAAACGGCTGCTCGACGTCGACGACTTCCCGCAGGGCGAGCCCGAGGGGCGCAGCGGTGGCGCAGGAGGCTGGCATGGCGACTGACGGCGCCCCTGCGTCTCATCTTCGCGGCGTGTCTCAAGTGTTTGTTTTTGCTTCGACAAACGCCTTGATGGGCCCGCGAAAGGAAGCGTGTATGGCGACAGCCGAGCACGACGGCTCGGCACGCCAAGGACCACCCTCAACCTGGAGGACCGCATGACTCGATCCGTCGTCGAACGCGCGCGTCCCGCCGACGTCAGCGTCGAGCAGGAGCTTCGAGCCCGTCTCGAATCCCTGCGCGCGATGCCGGTGCGCGCACTGCAAGACACCTACTACGACACCCACGGCCGGGCGACGCACGCCCGCAACCGCGAGTGGCTGATCCGACGCTGCTTCGTCCGCGTGCAGGAGAGCCTCACCGGGGTCTCGCTGAGCGACGAGGCGCGCGCCCGCATCGCCGAGCTCGCCGACGGCCAGGATGTCCGCGTCCGCCCGGCGACGCCCCCCGCGCCGCTGCCCGAGCCCGAGCCCGTCGACCCGAAGCGCGACCCACGCCTGCCGCCGGTCGGCACCGTCATCCGGCGCGAGCACGAGGGCGCGGTCCACGAGATCCGCGTCCTCAAGGACGGCTTCGACTACCAGGGCCGCCACTACGCGAGCCTCTCGACGATCGCCCGCGAGATCACGGGCACCAGCTGGAACGGCTTCCTGTGGGCTGGCCTCGCCCAGCGCAAGTCGCGCGCCGCGAAGGCGGGAGGGAATGGATGACGAGAGCCTCGACCCCCGCCACCGCCGCCGAGGCCCGCCGCGTCCGCTGCGCCATCTACACGCGCAAGTCGACCAGCGAGGGACTCGAATCCGACTTCAATACCCTCGACGCGCAGCGAGAGGCCGCGGAGTTCTACGTCCGCGCCATGCGCCACGAGGGCTGGGAGGCGCTGCCGGACCGCTACGACGACGGCGGCTTCACCGGCGGCAACATCGATCGCCCCGCGCTGCAGCGGCTCCTCGCCGACATCGAGGCCGGCAAGATCGACATGGTCGTCGTCTACAAGGTGGACCGACTGAGCCGCTCACTCCTCGACTTCGCGCAGCTGCTCGCGCTGTTCGAGGCGAAGGGCGTCGGCTTCGTGTCCACCACCCAGCAGTTCAACACCCGTGACGCCATGGGACGGCTGACGCTCAACATCGTCGTGAGCTTTGCCCAGTTCGAGCGCGAGATGATCGCGGACCGCACCCGCGACAAGATGGGCGCGGCCCGCAAGCGCGGGAAGTGGCTCGGGTCGCGCCCGCCGCTCGGCTACGCCGGTGACCGCGAGCGCATGCGCCTGGTCGTCGTGCCCGAGGAGGCCGAGCAGGTCCGCTCGATGTTCCAGCTCTACCTGCGCCTCGGCTCCGCGGCCGAGGTCGCCACGCGGGTGAACGCGCTCGGCTGGACCCGCAAGCAGGTGAAGGCCCGTGCCGGCCACCTCCTCGGCGGCGGCCCATGGGACGAGAAGGACGTCCACATGCTGCTCCGCAACCCGCTCTACATCGGCAAGGTCGACTTCAAGGGCGCGCTCTACGACGGCGAGCACGCCGCCATCGTCGACCCGGTGCTGTTCGACCGGGTGCAGCGCACGCTCGACTCCAAGACCTGCGGGCGGGGCCAGCGCCGCGGCCGCAACCCCGAGTACCTGCTCCAGAGCATCATCACCTGCGGCCTCTGCGGCGGCCCGATGACCACGGCGTCGGGCGAAGGCCGAAAGCGCGAGGTCTACCGCTACTACGCCTGCCGCAACCGCGTGCGGAAGACCGCCACCTATTGCGACCACCCGCGCATCTCCGCGCCGGAGGTCGAGAAGCTGGTCGTCGGGCGCGTGAGCCAGGTCTGCGCCGACGCTGACATGCGCGCCCGCATCGCGCGCCGCATGAGCGTGACCGAGCCCGAGATGGCCGCGCGCCTCCAGGCCGAGCGCGCTGAGGTCGAGGCCCGACGGGTCGCCCTCCGCACCGAGGCCGAGCGGCTGATGAAGGCCCTCGGGAGCGGGGGAGGGTCGCTGCTCGCCGACCGCATCAGCGAGATCGAACGCGAGCTCGAGCCCATCCACGGCCGCCTCGCCGCCATTGACGGGCAGATGCGCTCGCTGCAGTTCGCCGCCGAGCAGGTCACGCAGACGATCGCGATCCTCGAGGTCTTCGACCGCGCCTGGCAGGCCTTCACCCCCGCGGAGCGCCACGAGCTCATCCTCGTGCTGGTCGAGCGCGTGGTGGTGAACGTGGTCGCCGGGAGCGTCGAGATCGCCTTCCACGACCTCGGCGGGCCCTTCGACGCCGAGCCGGGCACCGAGCCCGCCAGCGGGGCATCCGTGGCCGCACCCGCCGGCCCTGACGAGCCCGCGCCCGACGAAGCGCCCTTCCCGTGGCTCGCCGGTCATGCCGCGCCCACCGCCGCCCAGGAGGCCAGGCCATGAACCCTCGCTCCGAAGTCCTCGCCTTCCGCCCCAAGGCCACCCAGCGCGTCGAGACGGTGCCCTACCGCCGCGCCTGGGACGACACGAAGGCCCACGCCAGCCGCCGCCGCGGCCAGCTCGCCGAGCGCCACGCCGCGACGGTCGCGAAGCGCCTCGCGCTCGCCCACCACATCGCCGCGCAGATCGACGCCGGCGTCTACGACGACCAG